>JAPLSW010000032.1 GCA_026398435.1 Chlamydiota bacterium
ACCACGTCTTGTCTTTATCTTTAGCCTCTTTTTCATAGGCTCCATATTTATCTGAATGGAATACCCCCTTGTAGCCTGCAAGGAAATCTTTAAAGCTTTGGTGCTTTCTGTCAGTAAAAAATCGGTAGATTCTAAGCGGAGGATCTTGTGAAGCGCCGCCTGCCATTACCGTCATATAGCCTTGCTTAGTTTTGCCGGTGCCCGGGGCTAATATGTCAACTGGAGTCTCATCGACAAAGATATTTCCGGATTTTTTTATTTCTTCTTCCAGAAGATCATAGATAGGAGTTAGAGCTTCTCCTATCTTTAGGACGTAGCTAGATAGAGTTTGTTTCGAGATATATACCAGACTCCTAGTCATCATTTCTGATTGTCGATAGAGGGGCAGATGATCGCAGAACTTTTTTGTGATAATATCTGCAAGGATGCTCTCATCTACTGAACATCGAGGAATGATGCTATCAGGGAGTTCAGGCGTTTTAATCCCTTCATCAGGTCTGCCAGGTACGGCATATTTCGTTCTGATGATTTCTTTGATAAAGTAAGAGCTGGCTTTCATAGCCAGCTTTCGAGAGGATTCTTCACCTATACAGACCAGAGTAAGACCCGTTACAGGATCTACTTTCTGATCTTCTGGAAGATCGATGATTTGGGTTTCTATAGGAAGATCATCGGGGAAAGTGATCGTATTAATAGGAGTGGATTTAGCTTTCCTTTTTTCATGAGCGGGCACAGAGATCTTTTTCTCTTCATCCTCTGGCTCTACAGGTTCTAGCCCTGGAAGAAATTGATCAGCTTCATTTGAAATGAAACGCTCAGACTTCTGCCCAAATAATTGCCTTTTGAGCCAGTCAACCTGCTCTTGCAGGGATTTAACTTGCGCTTCAAGAATCTCATTTTTTTGCTTCAGCAAATCTATTTCAGAAAGTGTTATTGTCATGCATGAAAGTATACACATTTTCCCTATGAAATCACAGGGAAAAAGAATGAAAAATAGAGTTATTTTAAGGAGAATCTACAGGCTGTTTTTTGTGGAACAATGCCCTCAAGTAACATGAAAAACTGACGTCTATCCATTTGCTTTTCTGAGGACTTTTTAGAAAAGGTTCCCTTCTCCAATCGCTTGTGCCAAATAGCCAATCCATCAACATCCCAATATAAAACCTTCATCCGGTTGCGGGTCTTATTCAAAAATACAAAATAAGCACCCGTTAGAAGCTTTTCTGGGAAAAGAGACTCTGTCATACAGCTAAGTCCTTCAAAACCCTTTCTTAGATCTATAGGATCCGTATGCATGAAAATTCTTGCATCTCCCGATAAGGCTAGCATCCCTACCTCAGCACACTAAGAAAACGCGAGAGCGTTTTCTCATCAAAGTCAGGATCTAGCTCGAGCGTGATATTTTTCCAGCGGAGCTTTATCCCTTGGGAAATAGGCTTTAATTCGATAAATTTTTTCTGCTGCTGATTTTTGAGCTTCTTTAGATGATAGTGAAGCGTGGAAGCGGATATGCCTTGGATTTTGCACCAAGCATGTATAGAAAGTCCGCTTAGCTTGTACTCTTCTATTCTTTTTTGCCATTCTGATTTGTTCGTCATGCACTGCCTCCATTTTTTATTTAAGAAGGCATCATTTTATCTAGGGAGAGAGATTGCTTAAAGATGGGCTCGCTTACCGCTTACACTAGAACGATGGGATTCCTTCCTTAAAGGGATAGGACATGATCCGATGCCCCTTAAAGAACTGATATTCGAAATTAGGGATTTTTTCCTTCCAATTTTAACTGAAAATAATGTCCAAGCTACAGGCCATGGCTCATGATTGCTGGAGATAGAAATGAATAGATGGTTCATATCCGATACTCACTTCTCTCATGCGAATATCATCGCCTATACTGGACGCCCTTTTCAGTCAGTCAATGAAATGAATGAGAAACTTATTAAGAATTGGAATGCTCTTGTTAAACCGGAAGATATGATTTTCTTTCTAGGCGATTTTGGTTTAGGCTCAACGGACTTTCTTACCGATCTTTGCGCAGGCCTTAATGGTAATAAGATTTGCATTCGAGGAAATCATGATGGTACTCCCTCTAAAATGCATACAATTGGATTCTCACTTGTTCTAGAGTCAGCTTTCATTAAGATTGGCCGCCACCAAGTCGAACTTATTCACATCCCCAGTCAACCTGCGCCATCGCATTTTCAACTTCATGGCCATGTTCATGAAAAACGACCCAATAAACTTGTGGATCGTCAACTCAATCTTTCCGTCGAAGTATGGGATTACAAGCCTGTTCATGAAAAAACCATCACTGCTATACTTGATCACGCAGACCACCACTCCCAATAATTCATCAAAAATATTTTAATTTGTTCTCATGAATTATGAAGAACGCGATGGACCTTATAAAAAGGCAAAGTCACAGGCACTCACTAAAAGTCAATGAGTGCTTTTGTTACAAACAGTACCATGAAAACCCCAAGAATTCTCAGATATTATGCATCATACTGACCCACGGCTGACCCACAAAGGTCAAAAAGAACAAAAAATAGTTGGAAATTAGTTTGAAAGATTTTGTAAGTCATTGATTTAGAGAATGCTCGGAACAGGAGTCGAACCTGAACCCGCTATTAACGGAGAGGATTTTAAGTCCTATTGAATCAACAATCAGCTACAAAAAACTATAAACAACTAACAGATATTCAATCGGTTAAGACCGAATGCAAAGTAGTTAGTGTTTTTTGAAAGTAGTTCTTTATAGTTGTTGAGTGGAGCATTTTTGGAGCATTCTTGAAAAATGGGAAACCTTTATTTCCCCTGTTTTGTTCCTTAAATTTTCTTGTTTCAAATTCTTGATTCTAATAAGTTTTTTACAAAAACTTTACATATGAGGAATTTCATGAAGAATAGCTCCTTAATCCAAGGTTGCAATACCTCGTTCGAAGATACAAAAAAAACCAACCAATACGGTATCGAGTACTGGAGTGCTCGCGATCTTCAAAATCTCTTAGGGTATTCTCAATGGAGACGTTTTGAAAATGCGATTGAAAGAGCTGTAGAATCTTGTAAACAATCGGGTAACAATCCCAACGACCATTTTGCCGGCGCCGGCAAAATGGTCGAGATTGGTAGCAAAACCGGAAGAGATGTCGAAGATTGGCATCTCTCTCGCTTTGCTTGTTATCTAATTGCTCAAAATGGAGATCCGAGAAAGCCAGAAATCGCTCATGCCCAGAAATACTTTGCCATCCAGACTCGTCGCCAAGAGCTATCTGATGCGATGGCTGCGGATCTTGAACGTTTAGAATCACGTAAGCAAGCATCTGAAGAGTTTAAAGCTTTATCTGGCGCTGCTCGAGAAGCCGGAGTGCAAAACAAAATGTTTGGCATGTTTCACGATGCTGGATATAAAGGCCTATATGGGGGGTTAGGGGTAGATGCGATCAAAGCTCGTAAAGGAATCTCGTCTAAAGAACAACTGATGGATCGCATGGGTACGACAGAATTAATAGCGAATCAATTCCGCATGTCCCAAACACGTGAAAAGCTCAAAAGAGAAAACATACAAAATCAAAGAGATGCTATGGAGACCCACGAAATGGTGGGAAAAAAGGTACGTTCAGTAATTGAGGAAATTGGAGGAACCTTACCTGAAAACATCCCTCCTGCAGAACCTATCAAAAATGTTGAAAAACGCCTAAAAAAAACTAAGCCAGTACTGCTGTTAGCGGATAATGAATCTGCCGGATTAGTCCCGAAAAAAAGCAAAATTAAATAGTAGCTCTTTAAAAGAGCTACTTATTAAGAATTAGAATTTAACTTAAGCAATATACCTCAGATTTTCTCTGCATAATTTTCTTGATCCCAAGAGCTAGTGTAAGACTTGGACGAAATCGTTTTATCAAGAAGAGCTGGAAATGGATTAGTTAAGCTCCACTGCCCTTTAAGATATTCATAGGGGATTTTAACTTCCCAAGGACCATCTTCTAAACCACCCACTGTATAGGGTTGAAAAATAACAACCAAAAATTCGTTATTTATAACAAAGGTATGAATATCATTATATTCAAGCCTTTCTCGCAAAGGATTGGCTCCTGAGAAGTAAGAATCAGCATTTCCCTTCAAACTATTTTCGCAATACTTCCGTAAATATTCCCTTTGTGCTTCTGTTGAAAACAAATCCCAGATTTTGATTTCCGTTAACTTTCCCTTAAGCTTACATAAAGTCTTACCTTCATACCGGAACCTTGCATGAGGAAGATGATCATATATGAGAACCTTTCCAAAAAGACTAATTACATCCTGAGAGAAAAATACAGTTTTTAATACATATCTCATCTGAAATGGGCTTTCTTCTACTTCGCCCTCTAAAATTGAGAAAAGAAAATCTTTCTTAATAGAATTCAGATCATCTAAATCCCTTCTCCTTTCTTGCTTTTGACATCCTGTTATCAGAAACAAGCTACATAGCAAAAAGAAATATCGAAACATTATGCGATCCTATAAAAAGAACTTCCATATTCAGGCCTAAGAAAAATTGTTCCATTTTTCAAGTGAACAATTGTCGCATGTAATCTTCCTTCATTTGCTAAGTTCAAAGCATCTTCCTTAGAGATCAAAATATCCTTTCCTTTCTTATTAATCAGATATTCTGTTATGACCCCTTCCTTCTTGCATACACCAGAAATATACCACTTCTCAATGAAATCCTCTTCTCCTGCCTCCCGACCTTCGATTCGTTCAATTGCTTCTTGAAATTGATTATATTCTTTTGGTTTTAAGTCTTTTATGCAGGTATTAGGATCAAGTTTAGAAATGGAAAGAATCATTCGCCTATATTCTTTAGCGTTGTCCTTATCATATTTTTCAGGAAATTCCGTTATCTTAAGATAATTATAATTAGAGCTTTTAAGCAAATCTGTTAATGCTTTCCGTCCAATTTCTTCTGTGGGGAAAACTGCCATTCCTCCAGCTTTTCCTATAGCTCCATGCCGCACCGCATATCCTCTAGGAATATAGACCATGTTTCCAGGGTTATTATTTCTCCAGGCTTTACTTCCACCACTTCGGATAGTCATGTTTCCTTTTTCGTCAAAATAATGGACGGTATAAACCTTAGACCCAGCATTTGGCGGGCCTTCTTCCGAGCTAATAAATACCACAGCATCCTCCCCTTCATAAATTAAGAAAGAAAGTGTACTCAGAAGAATCTAGGAAGTCAAAACTTCTGCTTTAAAACTCTACCTGCTTCAATAATTAAAAATTTTAATATAGAGTTACTCTCTCTATTGAGAGCTTTCTAAATCGTTAGATTATTTTTGAATTGGAGCATTTTTGGAGCATTTGTAAAATGCGTAACTAACTGAATGTATGAAAATAAGTCATAACCTATTAAGGATAAGATGCTCGGAACAGGAGTCGAACCTGCACCCGCTATTAACGGAGAGGATTTTAAGTCTGCGACTTTCCCCTAATATGGCGTAACTCCCCCTGACTTCTCATAGAGGAGGATATCAGCCTGGAAAAATTAAAATCACCAGAAATTATGTAAAATTAGGAGGGAATTTGCAGTGTACTGACCCACCAGTGACCCACAGATTAATTAGAGATACCGAATGGATCCATCTTCCGGCTGGGTATTCTACGGCATATATAGCAGTCTATTCAATATAGCATCTCGCCCTAGGGGGACACCTAAAATTCCCTCTTCATTTTTCAGAGCATTTTCTCAGAAGGACTCAATAATCTTAGGCCATCAAGAGCATCACTTGAGTCGCTAAATTGTGCCAAAATGCATTATTACACTAAATATAACCATCTAACTTTCAATTAGTTAAGAAGGCTAATTGTGCCGTTTTCGTGCCGACCATCGGACGTCGGCACAATTCCACATGGCAATCTACTGACCCACCTGTGACTCACAAAAGAAGTATTGATTAAAGATACTAAAGAGATACATCTTCTAGCTATCCTAGGGTTCATACAGAGGTCTACATAATGGTTCATCATCTGCGCCAGTATAGAGAGCACTTAAAATCCCTTTCTTTTTTCAAAGCATTTTTTTAGAAAAGCGCTCCAATTGCAGACTATCTAGAGCATGATTTTATTTGTAGAATTGTGCCAAAATGCATTATTACATCAAATACAACCATCTCATTTACAGTTAATTAGATCGAATAATTGTGCTGTTTTCGGGTCAAGAATCCGATGTTGGCACAATTCCAGTAGCATACCATAAAGCTCCTCGTGCCATTCCCGAACTGTGAATTAATTGCTCCGCTTTTAATTCTTGTAAAAGCTTCTTTACTTGGTCATTGGTTAGAGCAGGTAAAACCTGGGCCAATTCCTTAAGCCGACTTCCAGCTGGTGCATTAATTTGAAAATGCTTTAATAAAAGTTTCTTATTAGTTTCACGATCTAAGCCTAGCTTTCGAGTATATGAACCTTTCTTTCCAATAAAGTCATAATAACGACGTGAAAGCAAATACTTCACTCCCCGAGCATGACCATATTTTTCAACGATACCTTCCTCGAGTAATTTTCTAGCAAAGCTCTGCAATCTAGCTGGAATCATCTCCTCTCGTTGCACCAAGTCTAAAATTAAGAAGTCTTCTAAAACAAAAGACATCAACCTCTCTTGGCCAATCTTTTCTAAAAATCGCAAAAAATTGAGATCCTGAATTTGACCATGAAGCGTCAAAAAGACTTGATATGCATCTGTTCGGGAAAAATCAGGAAGTGGCTTACTATTTTTGATAGTCTCTTTAAATATGAGATTTAATCCCTGCCCGGCTCTTTCAACAAGACCACATTTTTCAAAAATTTCAGCAATGCGACGATTGCGAGAAGATTGCTTCCACAACATATTCTCCAAATTTATCTCCTGGGGGAATCCACCAGGGCTCTCGATTTCTATTTTTCTAGGAAACTGCCGAACAAATACAGATCCTTGAGATCGATAGTTCCGATGAGCCACAGCATTTAAAATAGCCTCTCTTACTGGGCCTTCATGAAAGGTTGGAACATCTAAGACAACAAATCCATCCTGAAAATGCTGTAGGTCATTACGAAAGCTAACTGTCTTCCATAAATCATCAAAATATACCAAAAATCCCTGGCGGTAGTTAATGCGCTGCTGGGCTGGACCGGGGGCTTCGTCGGATCGGTATTCAAATACAATCTCGGATTGTGGCAAAAATTTCTGCAAGGCTTTTGAAGTGCCAAGCAGAATAAGAGCTGCATAAGTAATGCCCTCTTCTGTAATAAGTTCAGCATCTAAAAGGAGTTGTGGAACGGAAAGATTTGCAAGGTCTTGATTATTAGATTTACGAAGCCATCTTGTTCTAAAATTCTCAATAGCTTCTGGATCGAGATGATCCATTACGGCTCCCGAACAAATCTCTTTAGAATAATCAGACTCCACTTCCTCAAAAATCCTTTTTAGCATGTCCTGTGTCATTGGCTTTAAACTTTCTCCGGCTCGCATCCAATAAGTTCCTTTATGGTCGATTGGCACTCCTTTAGGTCTAGAAGGAATATGAAAAACAACAACTCGTCCTTCTATGTTATGGTATTCAAGTGCTTCAACTCTCAATATTTTCAATTCTTCGACCAATCGGAGCTTTATATGATTCAGGTCTTTAAAAGCCTGGGTTCCTACAGTACGCCGAGGTATTTTATCGGTTACTCCTAGAATGAGCTTTCCTCCTCCCTCATTTGCTATGGCTGAACAATAAGCTAGAAGTTTCTCAAGATCAAAATGATTGCGAGCTTCTTTAAACTCCAAGAGTTCATCTTCTTCGGCTGAATCTATTAATGTCTGCAGTTCTTCTGGGAATGTAACCATGGATCATCCAAATGAATTTCTTTAGATAAGAAATATTAGACATACCTTTGAATTTTAGCAACTCTATCATCTGCAATCTAAAGATGAGATTACCTTTGCAATTTCCATAAAGCCTTGGTTTATCTTGCCTACTGAGGTTACTGGCAAAAATCTCTCTCTCTTCTTAATAGCTTGATTTACTCCAGAGCTCTCTCTTAAGTTTACATTTGAAAATAAATAAGAAAAATTAAATAACAAGGAAAAGCAATGAATATAAAAAATAATCTCTTAAGGATACCTTATGGGCAGCAACTATCACTTAAATATTTCCTTTGGTAACAGAAGTTACGAGTTTGATCTTATTGCTAAGGGTAAAGACTTATCTTCTGGTTATACAGTGATCGCCGCAAATGAAAGAGATCTAGGAATCATTCAACAAATTTTCAAACATGCTCAGATGGATGGCGCCCTTACCATCGATACACTAGCTACTAAATTAAGGCTTCTACCTGAAGTATCGCATGTCTGTATGACGGTAACGGCTAAGGCTCATGCTGTTGGCATTTCAACTATTTTACCGGATCGGACATTATCAGCGCTTCATCCCGCTCCTATAGGTGGGTTCGTAGATAAGGTTGCCTCTACTATCATTGATCCCCTTCAAAAAACCTGCCCCAAAGGAGCTGGATCGATTGTTATGGTATCCCGATTAACAGAAGGCTTCATGTGTGTTAGTGCTGGAACACGGACTGCCTCAGGCTTAAATCTAGATGGACAAACAGCAGCTTTGAATGGACAGACCTCAGCTTTGATTGGATCTGGATCAAAAATGTTCACTTCTCTCTGCTGTATGGCTCTCATTAACAGAGGCGCACTCAACAAAAAGGCAATACCTCCCCAGCCTTTAACTTTAAATACCAGAGTATCCGATGTCTTTTCACCTAAACAGATGTTGATATTTGATGATCAAGCTAAGGCAAGGCAGGTAACGCTCGGCATGCTACTTTCTCATACCTCCGGCCTTGTCTATTCTGCAGATGACAATCGAGATGAAAGAGAAGGAATGAGTTTAAGTGATATCTTAGATGCCAAGGAACCTGGCTCTGTGAAATTCTATGGTCATCCGGGAGATCAAATCTACTCCTACAGCAATCACATTGGGCTTGCAGCAGCAATGCTTGAAATAGCCTGTGAAAAACCTTACGGCGATATCTTGCAAGAAGAGCTATTGACACCACTTGGGATGACCCGAACATCTTATCACTGTCCATCAGATGACAATGTCCTTCTCGCCTATCGACCACCTTCACCTAGTGAGGAGAGAGAGTCTCCATCTTCTGTTAAAATGGAAGTGAAAGACCCGATGATGCAAGGCGCAGGCGGACTTTGGAGCTGCATGGATGATATGGCAAAACTTGGAACAGCATTAGGGGCAGCTCTTAGCGGAAAAGGAGATTTAACTGGTAAAGGGGGCAGAGTCGTTATTAGCGCAGCCAACCTACAAACCATGATACGCCCTCAGGCTGTCAATGCATCCTGTGGTTTAGCCTTCGACTTGGAGGGTGATGTAGTAGGAAAAGGGGGAGGAATTCACGGTTATGACTTCAAATTTAAGGTCGATACTAAGAGCGGCTGTTGTGTATCAATGATGTGTAACCATGCGGGCCAAGGAGACTTTAGGCGTTATCTTGAAATATCTTCTGATGCACTACATGGGTTAAATCCTAGAATATCTCTTACTGAAGCCGCAAAAAACTCACTAGTAGATATGCAAGCTACAGAACTACCCATAGAGGAATGTTCTCAGCAATTTAAAGGTTTTTCTGGATGTCTCGCATTCCCAGCAGAGAGACCTCTTACACGAATAAATTTTAACGGAACGACCTTACCCGTACAACGGCTGCCATGCACTCCGAGCCGGGGACTAACTGAACGTTATCTGATTGTGGGGGATTCTCCATTTCAAGGAAAAGAACTCCAAATTTATCAGGAAAATCATCATGTATATGCCTGCATGTCTGAGGGGTTAGAAGTTTGGTCCTTTGGACAAATTACAAAAACGACATTTCCCGTTGTTACACCCAGCGAGATTATCGAACAGCTTGCAAGCGCATCCGGCGATTATATCGATACATCTATAGGAGGACCGCCTCCCTATCAAATTCGTGTTGATTACGATAAGGGGCTTACCCTATCTTTTCCAGGTTCCCCTCCCTCAAAATGTTTAATTACTGCACGCTCTGACAAGGAAGTAAGCTTTGTAGCCTGTCTTGGTGGTGAACCACAATGCTATTCCTTTAAATTAATCAGAGATGACACATTAGGCTGGAAACTTATCATTTTACATGCCGAAACTGAAACTCCGATTTGTAAACTTCCTCAAACCAAAATTTAAAAAATTAACCTTCGGCTAAAGATCCGATTAGCCTAGGCAAAACAACTTCCCCTTCTTTAAGGCGTAGATCCGCACTGGAATGTAATGAAAGAGAGCATCTTTCCAATAGTGCATTCCAAGGCGTGTGGCAACACTGATACTTCTGTATTTTCTGGATTGACGATTAGTCAGTCTCTGCCCAATTTTAATTGAGATTTAGGATATATGAGATAATTACGCAGCACCATGAAAACCCAGGGGACTCTCAGATATTATGCGTCATACTGACCCACAGCTGACCCACAAAGGTCAAAAAGAACAAAAAATAGTTGGAAATCAGTTAGAGAGATATTGCAAGTCATTGATTTAGAATATGCTCGGAACAGGAGTCGAACCTGCACCCGCTATTAACGGAGAGGATTTTAAGTCTGCAACTTTGTCCTAAGAGAGCGTTACGCCCCCTGACTTCTCATAGAGGAGCATATCAGTCTATAAAAATTAAAATCACCAGCAATTATGTAAAATCAGGTGGAGATTTGCAGTGTACTGACCCACCAGTGACCCACAGAAGTTTCTTCAATTCTCTCTAAAGACAACGCATTTTATTTATAAACATGAGAATACCACATTCTAGGTGCGCCATAACGAGGCTTCTCTCCAGTAAAGTCCATAAACGATCTTAAGACAGAATTAGAAGCATCATTATCAATTCTAGCTGTTGCGATAATATTTCGTATTGGAGTGCCTTTTACCTTATATCCCTGGCTTATAAGAGCCGAAACCAAATGGTGAACTACAGCATGGGTAAATTCCTTACCATATCCATTTTTCCAATGCTTTTCCTCAGATAAAAAACCGATTTCAATTGTCTCTGGAACAAAGGAAATCCCTTCCTCTGATCTAATTTTCACAGGCTTTAGAATGATTTGTCCAACAAATTCTCCCGTTTCTCTTTTTACTACAACATAGCCCGCTAAAGGATTATGATCAGTCCAGCGGCTGAGCCAACGCTTGATTTTTGCGTGCACAGCAGATTCATCCAGAGTCGATCCCGTTCCAACAAGAGCATTGACTCTTTTATCTCCATAAAGAGCAACTAAAGAAGGTGTGTATTCTTCTGTACAAACCGATAGGATCCTCAGCCTAGCAGTTTCTACTTTAACTGATAATCCTCGAGAGTCGTCTCTTACATCGATCTTTACCTCTCCGTATTTTGTATCATACGGGCAAATTGCACCAATTGCGCTTATACTAGAAGCCATAAAACCTCCTTTTTAAAATATTTTTTCCAGTTGAATACAGAGTTTTGTATCGATATTCGCCTTCTTATTAATAGAATCACTTTCTACAAAACCCAGATACTTATAAAAAGCAATGGCAGATGTGTTAGCTTGCCTTGTCACCAAGGAAAGTTTCTGAATACCTCTTTCAGCCCAAGTAATCGAATATACAAGGTTGCTTCCTATCCCACGTCCTTGAAAACCTGGGCTTACGCATAACAATTGAAGTACAACGTCTTCCGGAGCATCTTTCCTATCAAAGGAAGCATATCCAATGATCTCATCTTCCAGCTTGGCTACTATCCAGGTCACATGGCCATCTTGGAGGCTTGCAAGTTCTTCCGCCCAATACCCTTCTAGAACCTGCTCTATATTATCTGTTCCTAAATCTTTTGCTGTCAGTCCAAGTTCCTTATAATTACTCAAAAAACTATCCAAAAAAAGATCGTGTATTACATTCATTTCAGAAGTTCCCTTCCATGTAAAGGTGACTTCTTCCGCAAATAGGGAATTTGTAACGATGCTGGTGTACAAAACGGCCAAATATAATAGTGTTTTTTTCATGATTAGTACTTTGTGTATCGCAAATATAAAACGATAAAAAACAGAGAAATAGAATGGAGCAAAAGCCTAATTTTTTCAAAGTTTTAAGCAAGGTGTGGAATGGTTTTACACCGTACTTAGATGGCAGCTTTCTATCTTTTTTAATAATTCTAAAGGAGAATCATCGACAATGAGCTGTTGGTAGACAGCTGGCCGGATAAACTGAGATGTAGTCGCATGCTCTAAAAATTCCAAGAGAAGTTTATAATAGCCATAGCTATTGAGCAGAGCGCATGGTTTTTTATGAAGTCCTAAGGAGGCCCAAGTGAACACTTCAAAAAATTCTTCTAGAGATCCATGACCACCTGGCAGCAAAACAAAAGCATCTGCAAGCTCTGCCATTAGAGCTTTGCGCTCGTGAAGAGAATTGACAATATGCAACTCCGTGAGCCCCTTGTGCGCCAGTTCCCTATCTGCAAGATGCTGCGGGATGACGCCAATCACCTCTCCACCGGCTTCAAGCATAGTTTCTGCTAGAACCCCCATAAGCCCAACGGTTGCTCCTCCATATACAAGGCGTGCATTCATACCATGAAGTGCGTTCGCAAGAGCTTTTGCAGCCTCAGTATATTCTGGTCTGTCGCCTGAACTGGAGCCACAAAAAATGGCAATTGTTAACTTATTTTCCATATAGATCCTGGAAGTTGAGAGGCTGGTTATCTACGATTTTCTTCGATATCGTGTAAAAAAATCAATTAGAAATAGCCCATTCCGCTATGTTCGAATAAGCTTCTTTTTCCATGCAAATGAGAAGTAAATCTTTTACCTCCAAGCCTTTAAGGAATTGCACGCCACTCTAGTCAATAAAAAAACTTTAACCATTAGCGTTTAATTCGATTGAACTAAATTAATTAGTTTATTATAATGCTTATTATAAACAACTAAACAGATGTTTTTATATGGCATTTGATGTAACAATAAGAAACGTAACAAGTCAACTTGATCAGCTCGAGAGCTTGTATCCAGTAAGCCCTAAAGCGGCTAAAACTGTGATCAATGATCTGCAAATAATTTCTGAGCGGATTTCAAATTTACTTAGGAGCGGTGACAGAACTCCTGGCGAAATGCTTTCAGTTCAAATACAGATGAGTAGGATCAGTCTCTTACTTGGTTCTATTGACAATCCCATACCAACATTTAATTTTAAGCTTCATATTCAGAGGTAGTGGCGGCACAAATTGCGCTTAAAGAGTAGTGAAGCCTCCCCTAAGCTAAAGACTTAGGGGCTTCTTGAGAAATCAGGGAGCACTTCACAAGACTACGGATATGAGACTTGAAATATCTGTAAACGATACGACAGAAATAGGCACCCCAGAATGCCGACTCAGTTCGGGGCTCTGCGGATTATGGTTAAACAGTCCTGAGGGAAGCGATAGTGCTATAATCGTTAAACCTGTCGATATCCGATCGAGAGTAAGTCGGATTGAATAGTTTATCTCAAAGCTATTTATACGCATTACCTGCGCCTCAGGGGGACTGTAATATTTTAGCAGTTGTACTGGGGCATTTTTAACTGCATAATTCATCCGCAGGACTGAAAGATCCAGCGGTTTTCTTATGTCATTTTTATAAAATTGCCCGAAGGCGATCGTATAAGAATTTTTCGAATAATAGATCCAAGAAGCTCCAGAGTCTCCTATGAGACCACTGAGCCGCTGCCAGACAGAGTTTCTGCCAGAGTAGCTACCTGCCCTGAATTACTCGAACTTTTTGAGTTAGCAAAAAGTGGTAAAGCTCAAATTTTACATGACGATCTTCATGAAGGTAGAACACTCGGTGTCATAGGAAGACAAGCTATTTACCAGAAGTGTGCTCCTCCTGAGCACTTTAAAGTCCCTCCTGCTAGAAAACTTCGTTAAAAGCGCATGATTTACATGCACTTTCATAGAGATTTTATACAAAAATCATTCCTCAAACTCTCATATGCATGGAGAGTTTAGGAAATTGGATTAACTTAGAAAATAGGAAATTTACTAATGAACGCAATAGCTTCGATGGCATGGAATTTTGGAGCCTCAACAGAAAGAGGAGTTACACAAGCTCTTTGTTTTACCAATAGAGCTCGAGGAGCAAGCACCTCTCAGAAGGTCGCAATTGTAAGTGCCGCTGTCATCTTAGGGATTGCCATGATGGCATCGATGCAAAAAGGTTCTTTTATTGAACACCTGAAAACTCCTGCTACAAAATACTGGCCCTTTTCAGATGCCGTGCTTATCAGAGGTTTTAATGTGGATACATTGGATCTTTCGGGAAAGATGGGAACTGTTGGTCCTCGATTGTTTCCGGGGGAATCCTTACAGAAACTCAGCAAATGATGAGAAACATCAACACTACACTTCAAACCGCTGGTTTCACCATGCAAGATGTAACTGAATGTAAACTCATGATAGCAGATATAGATAAGAATTGGAAAATTGTCAGTGATGAGTATGCCAAGTTTTCCCTGATGAAACATTCCCTGCTAGAAGCGCTTTTGGTGTTTCAGGTCTTGCCTTGGATGGACTTGTAGAGGGCACCTGCAGAGCTGCTAAAACTACTACAGTTACTCGAAAGGTAGAATATGCAATACTAAGCATTAAAAGAATTTTTTTGAAAATCTTAACCGGCAGCCACCCCTCATAGCGTTCTTTCTTCCGTTAATTGTTTAATTCGAGAAAGGAGACCTAGCTCAATCTGGCTATTATCTGCAAATAATAAATACTAATGATTCCACATGTACTTTAAAAAGAAAAACGGCTATACTTTATGCCTAAATTAAAGGAAATTTCATGGCAACTGCAACATCTGTTTCAAAAACTACCCTCTCGGCATGTCCCCTTCCGTTAACGGCATGCAATCACTGCGGAACTACCGATAAGAAGCTTGATACGTGTGGTCGTTGCCATATCGAAAAATATTGCAGCCGAACTTGCCAAGCAGCTGCTTGGCCCAAACATAAGCTAGTTTGCCTGGTTGAGGTAAAGAAAAAAGCTGATCCTTCTCCAAAAACCATAGAAGCAGTGGCCAGATGGACCGGGAAAAGATTTGGGGAGCTTCGAGGACATCGTATTATAGATAAAGATGTACGCATCCTTTCTCATACGGGTGGATTTGCTATTTTTCTTCCAGAAGGATTATGGAGAAAACTGGATTATCAAGTGCCTCTTACATTCCCAGAAAATGAAAGTTCTGAGTGTTGGATAGCAGGCAAAGGATTTGCATTTATAAAATGTGATGTTAATCCTTCCGAGGTGGAAGGCTCTGGTAGAGATTTTATCTCCGATAACCTCGAGACTGCGCTTGCTAAAATTGAAACCTTTGCTAGGAAAAATTTCTTTGATAATAGACAAGCATATCCTGATAGCAGCTACTTTACTCACGGTTCATTCAAAGACAGTCCAGATATGCCACGCCCATTTAGGCTCCGATTAGGTGGGAATTTTCGATATCAATTTTAGACTTTTTCTTCATTGAAATAACTATTATTTACCAACCATTTATAATAAGAGGGTTTTTATGTCTTCATCTGTTAATTTACTTGGATTGCCAGCAGCTACGTTTGGGTTAGCTGGTATTCATATAGGCAATTTAGTTAGCCGAGAAGTTGCAAAGCAGGACAAGGGGTTTAGGGCCCAATATGATCCTGCAAGAAATAAAATTACAATCTTGAATACTTCTGACCTGCCTCCATCCGTTCTTCACAATCTATTATACGAAACTCCTGCATCCCGTGAATATGATAGTTGGACATGGTATCCAGTGATTAATGAAGAACGAAATACTGAAGGAAACCTAGAAATTCATTTTTCTCCTTTGAAGCCGGGTGTAGACCATTTAAGAGGTCCTTGTGGTGAATTTATTTTAACGTCGATTTCAGGGTATTATGCTGGAAGTTTTCCAGTGGTTTTGCCCCCAACTTCAACAGAAGATCGCAGGTCGAACTTGCTACGAGCGAGAATGTTTTACACGATAGAAAAAGGCCCTATAAAAGAGTTTCAAAGACTAGCTTGATTTTTTGGGCCCCAACCTAATTTTTGTTCTATGATGGCATAACGGCATTCCTGGAAAATCGAGGCCAAAGATTTGCGATGATCTATTCGCTCGCATGAGCGCACTATTCGAGAATGTTAAAAAAAAGATATAGGAAATACATATGACACACAAGAGATTGGAAAATAAAGTAGCTCTTATAACTGGGGGCTCTAGAGGAATAGGCGCCGCTATTGCCAGGCGTTTAGCTAAGGAAGGATGTCATGTAGCCATTAGCTATACAGCATCTGAAGAAAAAGCCCTTATTTTAATGCAGGAACTCGAAAAAGAAGGAGTCAAAACTCTACTAATACAAGCAGACCAAGCAAACCCCTTACAAGCATCAAACCTTGCCAAAAAAGTAGGCGAGCACTTTGGCAGGATTGATATCCTTGTAAATAATGCTGGCATTTTTGTAGGCGGTTCTATTGATGATGTGAATCTTGACATCGATGGAATTTCAAGACAGTTTGCAGTGAATGTGGGAGGAGTCTTTACTACAACTCGTGCAGCTCTTCCCTTCATGAAAGAGGGTGGGCGTATAGTGATTATTGGTTCCATTAATGGAGAGAGGATGACCGCCTCAGGTGGGGCTGATTATGCAGCTACAAAAGCGGCTCTTGTTGGCTACACACACGGCTGGGCAAGAGATCTAGGCCCAAGAAATATAACAGTTAATCTTCTGCAACCAGGTCCCATAGAAACAGATATGAACCCAGACAATACAGATTTTGCTAGAGAGATAAAGAAAAGCGTAGCTTTAGGGCGTTATGGCAGGCCTGAGGAGATCGCTTCAGCTGTAGCATTTTTAGTAAGTGAGGAAGCTTCCTATATTACAGGATCTACTCTTACTGTTGATGGCGGTTTTTTAGCGTAGTCGATTTCAGGGAGCGCTTTAAACCGCTCCCCTATATAAAAGCATATAACTGTCGAATTCTTCACTCCCTTTAATTAATCTTTTTAATGCTTAATGCCATGCATTTTGGTCTATTTTGTCCCTCATAAAACTGCAAAGATTTTACAAGATTTATTTTTGCAACTCCCTCTATTATGAAAATGGAAAAATCACCCTCTACCGATGATGTCCCCTCTAAAGCTAGAAAGCTCTGGCATCTTACGATGAGATAAACCCCTGAGAGGCCATCATGCGATTTACTATTTTATGTGTTGGCTCCCATGGGGATATTCGCCCATACATTGCTTTAGGCATCGGACTGCAACGCCGTGGTCATGAAGTAACGATTGGATCTCATCAAAAAGCAAAAACCTTATGCGATAAGTATCATCTTAAATTTGTTTTGGTTGATGGAGATCTTACGGAACTAATAGGACCTGAACGAGGTCATGATATTATCTGGGGCAGTAGTGGAAAAAAGGCCATTCAATTTTTAGGGATCATGCAGGAGTTTAATAAGGCTCTAAAGTTGCAACTTCCCTCATCTTTAGAAGCTACCGCTCAAGCCGAGGTCCTGATCTATAACCCAGCCGCCTTTGCAGGACCGCATCTCGGAGAATATTTTGGGATCCCTAGTTATCTGATCAACCTACAGCCTGAAGAGCGCACCAAAGGCCATCCTTCCTTTTTCTTTGACTGGTTAAAATGTGGAGGGAAAATAGGGTGTCTCTTAAGTCATTTTCTTGCGGAGCAACAACTTTGGCAGCCCATCAGAAAAGAAATAAATCGATGGAGGAGAGATCAATTAGGATTAAAAAAAATGCACTTTTTAGGGCCTAAAACAGATCGAAAGACCAAAGACAATCCGATTATTGTGGCTTTCAGTCCGAGCCTTGTCACGCGTCCTGCAGATTGGAGCAAAAATATTACCATGACGAGCTTTCTGAGAGTTCCTGAAGGAGAAAGTTGGGTACCTCCTCAAGATCTCTCTGATTTTTTATCTTCAGGCCCGATTCTATACCTCGGATTTGGTAGCCTAACAGAGGCTTGTCTTCCATCGATCGCAGAAAAAATCCTCTCTGTTTTGAAAAAAAGAAAAATTAAGACTGTGATCCAAGCAAACCTTCCTTCCCTAGATACAAGTGCACTTCCTCACTGGATTTATCCACTGACTTATGCCCCCCATGACTGGCTATTTCGTAAAGTTACAGCTGTTGTCCATCATGGCGGAGTCGGAACAATGGCTGCAGGTCTTTATGCAGGCAGACCTACTTTTATCATTCCTTTTATCGTGGATCAACTGACCTGGGGTAATTTAATAGGGAATAAGAAAATGGGCCCTAATCCCCTCTCCCCATTCTCCTTTGACGAATTGCTCTTTGAGGAACGAGTCTTGGATTTGCTATCTAATCCAGAGTATGCAACCCAAGCTCGTAGCATTCAATTAACTTTGGCTAGTGAAAAGGACGGAGTTGAGCAAACGATTGAAACCGTTTTGAAAAATTTATAACTACTCAAGAATGGACTGATATAAAAGAGCCAAGTGTTCTTGAGAAGAAGTTGATCAGTTATATAAAAATTTTCCTCCGGGGAGCTTTTTTCATTTTTTTTTAGTATCATATTTTCTTGCCCGCTAAATTAAGATTATGTAAAGCTAGCGCTTTCAAACAGATCGAAGGCAATGTCCATGAGTAGCATTTCACAGCTAAGCACCATCTCACAAAGTTCCAAAGCAAAAGATCCTCACGCAAATCCTTGCCAGGGGCAAATGGGACATCGCAGCGTCCAAAGATGGACGATGGGGTCTTTAGCGAAATCTGCATTGCTTGTTGTCACAATGCTTGCGAATGCTGATAAAGCTTTTGGTTACAGCGCTACACCCATCACGGGCAGCAATGACTCACTTGGCAGCCACTCCTCTTCAAGAGATCTTCCACTTTTTTCCGATCGACAAACTATTGCAACTTGTTTAACCAAAGCTACCGAATTTTCCAAGATTGACGTCGCACCGAAAGACATTCAAGGAATTTCAACCGAACTTGCAAGGAGAGGTTTCTTAACTCAGCAATCTTTTTACGATGTTGCCTCATCGCTGGATATTCCCCCTGCATTTATTGATCATGCTATACGGTGCGTTTCAGAAGTGTGCGCTCCAGGAGATGAAGAAGCGGAAGAGGCTGAAGAATGGAGAGAAGAGGGGATAAAGGAAGCAACTGACTCCTGGAAAAAAGCTTTACGCAAAGCTGAAGAAATGCAAGCCAGCGGACTTCCCTCTGATAAGAAAGCAGCAGATAGCATTTTCGATGATGAAAGAAGAGTGGCCCAGGTTAGATTATTAGCAGAAGAGGAGCGAGCTGCAGGGCTAGTCCTTCCATTAAAAGCAAAATTTCTTGCTCCTAGAGAAACTGCATCTCAATTGACAAAGCATCTAATGGTTCGGATAGAAGAAACATTAGAGGCATCTTTGGGATCTACACATCTTGGACAAGAACTGGAAACCCAACTATTGAAAATAGTAAACCGTCCCCCAATTGACAGGTCTGAAATCAATTGGCTACTCCTTCAAGTAATATTATGGCAATTGCCGGCGCGTATTGAAGATACGCTCTATAGGTCTATGCGCTACCGTGATTTTTTTCGCTGGATAGAGCTAACAGATTATGATGCTAGAGGGGAACTCGCTGAAGTGGTACGTGCCACAAGCGACCCCGATATTAAGGAGCAAATGAAGAACTTAATCACTTTGCACTTTCCTGAGAAATGGTGGATATCGCTGCGATACAGTCCTAGCGAATCGACTATCAACCAGCGCGTATATTACCTAGAGAACAAGTTAAGACAACTTGTTGAGACGGCCTCGAAGGATGGGTCCTACTTGGGGCGTACGCAGGCGATTATTGTTGATGTTTAGCCATCATTTATAGCTTTGTAAAAGAAGTGAAATTATTAATAACTTCAATTATTTGGCTCGGCAACCGAGCTGAGGCCGTCTCTGTGTTATGATAGCGTCCCAAATATTTTTTCACATTCCTATATGTAATAGAGGCACTCACTGAATGTCAACGAGCGCCTTAATTTCATAAGAAATCACTAAATCCCCGGGGACTCACAGATATTATGCGTCATACTGACCCAGAGTTGACCCACGAGCGACTAAAAGTGGTGAAATTATTTAAAATTTCACCAGAAAGATTTTATAAGTATTTGATATAGAATATGCTCGGAACAGGAGTCGAACCTGCACCCGTTATTAACGGAGAGGATTTTAAGTCCTATCGAATCAACACTCAGCTACAAAAAACTATAAATAACTAACAGATATTCAATTGGTTAAGATGGAATCCAGAGTAGCTGCTGTTTTGTGAAAGTAGTTATTTATAGTTGTTGAGTGGAGCATTTTTGGAGCATTTCATTTTTGAAGCTAGCTGGGAGCAAGATTATATTCTAAGTGTGATCCTGCTACCATTTTCCAGACATAAAGAACCAAGAATCTAAGAACTCTTTGCTCTGGTAGAAATGAGCTGAAATTCAATTGAATATATCGCAATAATTCTATATATTGCGCATTTTAATCTTAGGCATATCATGAAATTAATAAATATTATTTCAACTCTTTCGTTTTTTATAATTGGAGCAATTGTACATGCTGAACCCACTTCTCCAATAACTTACGAAGATATAGTACAATTTTCAAAGCCTCAGAAAATAAAAATATCGCCTGATGGATCCAAAATAGCTTATGTAGTCCAATCTGGCAATATTGAAAAAAATGAAACTGTAGACACCCTTTATTTCTATGACATAAAAAAAGAGACTCATAGTGAGATCATAAAAACTCCAACTCTGATGCAAATGAATTGGGATAGCCAAAACAATTCCATGTACATCCTCACTAAAGAGAATAAATCCTACTCTATTTCTCAGTGCTCTCCTGGCAAAAATACATTGCTTGTAAATAGTTGCGAGCCAATCACCATATTTCAAGTCGATAATACAGATACAAACTTGGTCTATGCTCAAACAGTTTATGATTCTCATGAAGTGGTCCAAAATAGAATTGAAAATGGCTATGTATATCAATGGGGGAAAGACGATCTTTGTACTATCGCTTGTGGATCATACCGAAAAAGAATGTCAGAAAAAATCCTTCTCCTGCACCTGCCCTCTAAAGATCCCGAAATGTTAACTGAAATCTCTTATGCGAAATATCATAATGCAGACATAGAGATTGGGGTTAACCTTATTACTAAAATCGCAATGTCTCCAGATATGCGATATATCGCTTTCGACACATCTAGAATAGGTCAAATTGAATTAGGAGAATATCCTTACTCAAACGATATAGTTATCTGGGATCAACAATCTCATATGTGGATAAGTCCACCAGGAAAAGAGATATTGGGTAGTAAAGGAAATCCCTGCTGGATAGATTCTCAAAAACTTGTTTTCCAATTTGATTCTATGAGCGAGCTGATAACCAATCTATACACATTTGATTGCGGTTCACAAGTAGCAACTCCCTTCGAATATTCTGAGGATTTCCCCCAATCAGGCAATACCCTGATAAGCAATAAAGATAAGCTCATTGTGTTATCAGACACTGGGGCTGTAATTTTTTCTCTGAGTGACAACACTTATGAAACGATTGAATTGCCTAAATCTATTTTCACTGAAAACTCTTTGATTTCCCCTTCCATTGATAATGAAGCTAGATTTGTTGTCACCTTTTCCGAATCAAGCAATATTGCCCCGGAAGTTGTTCTTTATGACACTCAAACCAAAGAGCAGAAAACCGTCTCCAACTTAAATCCTTGGCTCAAAGAAAAACAACTTGGGGCTGTGGAAAAGATCCTATTTACTACCAAGAATGGAATCAAATCAACAGGGTATTTAGTTCATCCCGTGAATGAGAAGCGAGGAGTGCGATATCCTCTTATAATTGGAACTTATGGATTTAGCGGAGGATTTATATTAGATGCTGAGTGGCATAGTACATTCCCTTCTCAAGTTTTGGCAAGCGATGGTTATTTAGTACTCCTACTGAATATAGCTTCTGGCTGCTCACAAAATTTGGTAAACGATCCTGTAGAAGCTATGAAAAACACAGGTTGGAATTCCTTAGAACTGTTTGAATCAGCTGTTGATCAGCTTGTAGAACAAGGGATTGCGGATCCTGAAAAAGTAGGACTCTACGGATGGAGCCACGGTGGCTTTATGGTTAATTTCTTGATTTCTCACTCTTCTAAATTTCAATCTGCATGTTATGGAGAAGGGGCTGACTATAATCCTTCAGAATATTGGATCTCTGGAAAAGATACTTGGTCCAAAATTCTCGATAACACCTTTGGTGGACCTCCTTGGGGAGAAACATTGCAAAACTATGTAAACTTTTGTCCGTTTTTCAATATTGAAAAAATCAATACCCCAGTTCTTATAGAGTATGCTGATATAGGAACTTTAGGTTATGCATTCGAAATGTATGTTCCGATGCGCCTTTTACACAAGCCTGCAGAACTCGTCCTATATAAAGATGAAATGCATAATTTTGTGCATCCAAAGGCAAGGATTGCCTCAATGAAAAGAAAAGTGGATTGGTTTGATTTTTGGCTTCTTAATAAGAAAGACTCCAACCCTGCATTTAAGGAGCAATATGATCGTTGGGAAGCTATGAAAAACGAAGCAGAGATTACGCGTGCAACATCTAATCAGCAACTCCTCCCTTGAGGGAAGAGGACCCCGCTGCCTTAGTAAAAACATCTCCAGAGTCTCTTTCCAGGCTTTTTAAGGCTAGGGCCCTCGTAGGGCAGATAGAATCTCCAAACCAAATGGTATTCTTAGGTTTTGTTTCGCGATAATACGTTTCACTTATGGGCTGTCTGCGCTGCCCCCCCATCTGTATTGAAGCAAAAGCCAACATTCCTAAGCCAGATGCTACTGTTTTCAAGCATCTATTATTAGAAGTACAAGTTTCTACAAGAGGAGCCAAAGCCCCTCGAAAATCGACCGCTGATGATGACATAAATCCTCCATTCCGATAATTATTACATTTAGTTATACAATGCTAAAGAGTTTATTTCAATTTTAATAAGAATCAATATATATACTGTTATGCGGTGCCGACTTAAACAATTGCAATTTAATTCAGTTATGACTTATACTTTCGTTATAAAAACCTTAATTCACCGCACTTGCGTGCGTTATTTTAAAATAATTTATATCACAAAGTTTTTTTTTTAAAAAGGAACAGAAAATGTCATTTATAACAGAAAATTACAGCGTAAAACTTTTTAATGTACGCTCTGTTGAAGAAGCTACTGTTTTGCTTTTAGGAGAGGCTCATGATAGACCTGATTGTAGAGCTTTGAATGGAAGATTAATGTCTATGGCCTCTGATAAAACAGCTTCCATTGCCCTTTTTACTGAAGCCACGCCATCGATGGAAATCCCTGATGATATTCCCTTTCTAAAAGAACACCTCTTCCTCCGTTTTGATCCTGAGCTTATTTATGGATGGGATGCGAAACAAAGCGATGCTTGCGTTGCTGCGACCAAGTATGTTGTTAAATGTACACTTGCCAGCATGGAAATAGAGGGAGCTAGAGATTCTCTTATTCAACAATTAGAGGCTCTACCTGGCTTAACAACCCCGGAAGAGATTAACGCCTTCTTCGCTCTTCCACAAGCTGAAGTAGACTCTCGTGTAAATCAAGCAAAGAGCCTTAAGGAAGGGCTAATCGGGTTAAATGATATGTATTTGCACGCACTTTCTGAGAGCTCTGAAGCTCGAAAAAGAATGCATATCGAATTGCAACCTGATTCACGAACACATGCAATGGTAGAAACTCTAAAAAAAGTACGTGGACTTCGCTCAGAGCTAGCTATTTTTGTTGCGGGAGCTGCCCATCTTAAAGGAACACATTTTGACCTTTCCTCTTTATATAGTGAGCTCGCTACTCATAAAGCGGCTATTTTAGTCCCTAACTGTATAAGTTCACTCCCTTGAAAGGAAAGGCTGGATGGACTTTTGAAGTGAGAACTATCTAATTGTTGCCATCAATAGCAATCAGGCTATCTTTGACCCTAGAGTGCTAATTCTCGCCCGTTTTAAATGCTATTTCTATAACGCCTTGGGGTTCAAACATGGCTACCAAGTGCGTGTACATCTCTAGTCTTTCCTCATTTCTATCTGTTGTTAAAAGCACTTCCTGAGCATAGACGGCAATATCTTCTACGATTCGCTCATGTCGGTAATAAGCTAGGGCTGTCCTATTAATTTCAGTTTCCCCATAACCCTTGTAAAAAAGTTTTTCCTCAAGTGGCTTATTCCAAACATTTGCAACACCACCTCCTATAAACATAAGGTCGCGCTCTTTTGGTGCCATGATAGGATCATCCCAATCTACTATGTAAATATTAGAATTCTTATCCATTAGCACATTGCCACCATGAATGTCGGAATGACACAGAACGAGTTTAAGAGGGAGATCCCGAAGCTTTACCGCTAGCTGCTCAGCACGATCTACCAGTCTACGAATATCCGACATATGGCTTTTCATAAACTTTTGTAGTTTTAAAGCTATCTCATCAGCGATCGGCTCGGCTTCAATGTGATCATACATCGACCGGATGGCCTCACGCCATTTTGAGGAGTACGTCTCTTTTCGCATTCGGTTTTGCATAGATGAGGGCACTGTAACTTCATGAAGCTGTCTTAATGTTTTGCCAAGTGTAATCCATTGAATATCGGTAAGATCACAATTGAACCCATCTTCTCCTTCAATAAAGGGGTATACAATGACAGTATAATCATCAAGACTCTCAGTGGGCTTATCATGAATTGTCTTAACAGGCGGAATAATCTGCTGGATCCCAGCGCTCTGTAATAGCTCTAGTATTTCAACGCTTGCATCATTATGTCCATATTTAATTTTTACGAAATAAGAGGTTTGATCTAGCGTTTGGGCTTTATATACTGAGGCATTAATATCCGCACCTATAGGAAGGAATGTAAGAGTGGTGACATTAAGATCATAACTGGAGTCTAGGCAGTTAATAATAATGGATTCTGACACAGGTTTCTCTAACATTTATAACCCTGATTTTTTAGGTGATTGCTCCTTCGAAATTGGTAAGGAGCATGCTGGTCTTTTACAATTGAGCTCTATTTCTCATTCATAAGTTTCTCGAAGCTTAACATGAGTAAATGGAAATGCAAAATTTATTTTAAGGGTTTTCAAGGGTGATATATATGCGCTCAACACCTTTATTCGCTCTTTTGCGTCTTAAGTTTACATATCCGACTTCAGAAGTAGACTTAACATGGGTGCCTCCACAGGGAACAGTTGCTAATCCTTCTATTCTCCAATAGCGCTGTCTTTTTTCACTGTTTAGGTAGCCTTTCTCAATAGGGACATCTGCATCGATAATTTTCTTAAATTCAGATAGAAGCATGGGAAAATACGTTTCAATATTTTCGGATAGCACAAAGTCAATTCTCGCCTTATCTTCAGACATATGGGCTCCTACTTTTTCTATCCCTAAATGATCGATTTCTTCAGGTAATAACTCCTCTCCTTCTTTCTTTTTTCCGAAATGCCTATTCATGAGTATCAAAATGAGCTCACAAGCAAAGTGTAGGCGCATAAGACGGTATCTTCTGATCCAATCGATTTCTGTATGTGCAGAAGTGCCAGGTTGTAACCCATGATTTTCTGGTAGAATATAAGTGATAAAACGCTTCTCGGGATCTAACGTTGATTCGAGCGCGGTAATGTCGTTAATCTTTACTAGATCGCTTTCTTGCCCGCCTGCTTCAGCATAGGCAATAGTCTCTTTTAAAATTACGGCATTGCCTTCTACTGATAGCACTGTCGTGTCGAGTTCTGCTAAGTAGGGATCATCCCAAAATTGAAAATGTGTCATGTCAAATCAACAAGGTAACTATTTATATGGGCTCATAGCCTATCAAGATCATGTGAACCTGTAAACAAATAATCGAACAGAAAAAATTTGGAAAACTCAAGAACCTGCTATTTTATGTATTTTTTAAATATAAAACCGCAAAAATAAAACTGCAAAAATCCAAATAAACCTCAAAAATTCGGTCAGTATCAGTGTTGCCCCCTGCCATAAGAGCATGACTTTTTTTTATTCCTATGATCGAAATTCTCGGTTTTTTCCGAGAATTTTATAATAAATATTTTGAAAAGAGACGAAAGTATTTTTTTAAGCTCTATTATATAACTTTATTTGACTTGGGATCTGTTTTCACTAGGATTGACACTCCAAAAACTCTAGCTATCGCTCGATAGCATCCCCATTAAGAAGAACACTTAGAGTAGCTACCAAAAAGTCCTGGTTCTCATAGTAAGCTAGGATTCTTTTTCGAGTATCTAGGAAGGACTGTTTTAGGTTTTGAGTTTCTATAGTGTTAGGATTGGCAAGAAAACAGGGATAATCCAGCACTTGAGAGAAGTCTCTTGTGCGTATTCCAAAATAGGCCCAAGAGTAGTAGGGCATAGTCATAAAATACTCATATATCTCATTGCTCCAGACTGGTTCTAAAGGGACCTTATTCCCTCGCATTTTCTCTTCAAATAGCCAGGCATTGTCTCTACCATACCCAAAAAGAGTTCCAATTAATCCTTCATGCCGTTGCAGGACATCATTAAAAAACGACCTGTTATTTTTTGCTAAAAGGAGCTGCTCGTAGGAGATATTCTGATTGCCTAGAACCTCTTGAAAATCTGCAGCATAGGTATTTACTGCCTCTTTAAGTTTACGTTTATCTAGTAAAAAAACGGAAACAGCGGGATTTGGCCGAACAGATCTTTGCCAAAAGGGATTTTTCTCAACCCAAAGGAGAAACTCTGAGTTAGCAAAAAAATGCTGATATTTTAACCATGTCTTCCAGCCTGAGTAGGCTCTTAAATTTTTTGGATGTACTGAGTTAAGAAAGAATTCCCAGTTTGAGGTCGATATTGGCTGGTAAAAACCACTCATATGCATGGGCTTACTCCCTAAAAGGGTATATCCCCCGTCTTCCAAGATCATAATCTTATAGAAGAACTGCTCGAGCCTTTTTCGATCTTTTCTAGGCATCGAAATTTGCAGATCTCTCCCATCTCTAGAAGGTATCTGGATCTCAACGCTGCTATTTTCATAGCCTTGCCACAATAAAAAAAAGGAGATAACTCCATAAAGAAATATCCTTTTTATTTGGCGATCTTCTTTCATCTGCACTTCCTAAATGTTGCCGAAGACACACGTTCTTCGGCATTAATGTTTATTCTTCTATTAAGTTATTTCTTCTTTTTCCGCATCTATCACAACTCCATATACTACTTGTGTTGTAATAATTACAGGCTCCACATGTCCATCCACCCTGACTGTCAAAGATGTACATCCCTTCACTATCAGAAAATAAGGCACTTGTTTGTACCCAATTCTGGTTTAAAGATACGTACATATCTTTTCCACGGAACATCACATGCTCTGGATTGATATATATTTTCGATTTTCTCTGAGCTGAAGCAGCTAGAGATTGATTTTGCTCTAAAGAACATTTTTTATTCTCATGTCCATAAGATGTACTGCATATTATTGCTAAAATGAAAAAAGCGATGACTCTCATATATTTCATGGAAACCCTCCTCTTAGGTTAAGATACGTTAAATAAAAAATACAGACTAGCACCCTATAATTTAATTTTCTAAAGATTTCTGTTGGCGTCTTTTACCCACTCCCGAAGATCGATTCCAGCAAGGTAAGCATCTCCAGGACTTTTCCCTATAGGAGGCAGCCACAGTTGCACATGTGGATATACCTTTTTCCACCACTGGTATGCAATAGCTCCAGCAGAATCTACATCTAGCGAAAAGAAAATTAAGGGAGCCCTCATCAGCAGCGCATGAGCTTCTGCATCCGGTCTTTTACTAGCTCCTCCTAATGCCATGCAAGTGACGATGTCCCCCGCTACCTGACTAATAAGTATCGCATCAAACTCTGATTCGACAACCATAATGGGTTTATCTAGAACCTTACCATATCTGCTAGGAGTCTGCATGCCGCCAGGGATCTCCACATATTTAGGGAATTGATCGGTTTCTTCCCATTCATCTCTACGTATTTTAAGCTTAATAGGTTCATTTGTATCTGCATCAAATGTAGGAAGAACAAGACCCTTTGGAAGCCAGAGTTTTTTATGTTCATTGTTGGAGAAGCCCCATTGATCTCTTGAAATCCATAGTGAATGAGGGTTCCATCCTACCTGACAAGATTTCATGGTTTTGGGATTGAATCCTCTCTCTAGGAACAGTCCTACTGCATAGCTATTGTTAAAGAGATTCTGATGGCAGCGCTTGATGAATTCTGAAGCACTTTGTCTCCAGCCAAAGCTCGGAAACTCCGATACTTTAGGCTCAAAAACGTTTCTCTGAGCTATATTCTTTAGCTGGGAAAGCTTTGGCTCTGTACCTACACGAGCGCAGGCAGCAGAATAAGAAAGCATATGAAAGTCCCTGAGGTACTGAATTATGTCCCCTTTTTTCTCACAACGTCTACAAAGGTAACGATTGACCTTATCCCAAATGATAAATCGATCCTTACCCCCACATCTTGGACAAGGGCAGTGATACTCACCCCCATTTGTCGATGCTACTTTTTTTGGTACGAGTCCATCTGCTTGTATTAAATCGAGTAATTGCATGGTAAATTCCTTATATCTTGAAAGCCCGTCCATGCAGTCCATGCATTTTTTTTTGCTGGAATCACAAAGCGAAGAAATCCCCGGAATTTTTTGCTTGGACTGCCTGGACTACTTGGACATTAATGAAAATTAAAAAGAGAGTAGATTCCTACTCTCCCCATATACGATCCGTTTGGCGGGTAAACCGCTCAAACGCAGTCCGGCATTCTTTCAAGCAAGGAAACTCATACCACCATTCCCTCTCCCCTTCGATGCTACGTCGAATTTTCTGCACAGAAAGAAGCTTTTTAAGCTTCTTTCCAAACTCAGAACTAGGCTCATACCTGATACCTTCTCTCTTACACCAATTCCGATAGTGGTAATACACTGTTTCGCAGCAGCAGACTCCCCACTCTACTTGGCTATTAAGAGAAGAAAGACTAAATCCCCCTTCTTTTAAAGCTTCATAGAGGTAGTTCTCAATACTGCCAGCTCCCTTCATCTTGATGTCGAAGCAGCAATCATTTACCGGCATCTGTCTTGGGTCAAAATCAGAGAGATCCTCTTGTAGAAGATCATACAGGAGGGCTGCAAGCCCTCCCGATACCATCTCTTTTTCTATAAGCTCGAAATAGTCTAGGTCTCTTTTGCGATGGGAAGAAACATCGAGAACAAAGAAACGCCTATCATCTAGATCCATGGGAACAGCCCATTCTTCATTGCTTGAGACAATGAGATGCCTGCAATTATCTATAGGTATTGCATCTTGCCCCTTACCCTCTATGATGATCGTGGGATCTGTAATTAGGGCCTTGATCGCCCCTATTTCTTTCTTCGAACCACCCCAGATCGCTTCATTGGCGTGCAGGAGATAAGCGTATTTTAAGTGACTGTTGAACTTGCCACAGATATGCTCAAGACTTGTCACAGTAAGAAAATAGGGACCAAATATCTTGCCAAAGTAATCAACGAACTTATTCTTTCCAGTTCCTTGTAGCCCTCTTAAAACAAGAGCTGTTGCCAAAAGGGCAGGCTTTTGGACAACAGAGGCCATCCATTTTCTTACATAGGTATAAAATTCCTCTTGGTCTGAGCAGATGACTTCTTTGACATGCTGCCAGAAGAGCCTGCAGTCTCCTTGGGCAGGAACTACAGCAAATCCCTTAAAAATCCAGATCATTTTATACAACTTTATTATTTTCCCTCGCAATCAACCTAGAAAATACTTGCTTAGGAGAGGATGCTAAAATTATTAATTTGATGTAAATTTTCTGTTAGATAAAATCAGTGAGATCTTTAACAAGAACTTGAATTAACAGGAGATTTTTATGACTTACGAACAAGCCGAAAACGAAGTTAACTTCTACGACTTCCATTGCTCGAGTGATAATCTGTGGTATAATTCTCTTCCTAAAGAGAAAAAAATCATATTAATGCGCGTTGCCGCTCAAATATGTAGTGAAAAGTTAAAAAAAGCGGCTACTAGCCTGCAAGCTCTATTAGAACTCTATGATAGTTTTGAATCTTTGATGCTTAGAAAAGGGGTGTAATTCTAAAATTACTATCAGCCTATTTTCTAACTTTCAATCTCAATAACTTGGAGTGCGTATTGATTGCCATTTATGGCTTCAAGAACGACTCTCTGATCTAATTTCCACGGCTTCTCATATTTGGCTAATATCTTAATAGCATAGGGATTCCCCTGTAGCGCTGCATCAACCAAAGTCTCATTGATTTTGTATTCTTTCCATGCCATATAGCCAGCAAAAGATAACGAACCTATGATAAGAACCATAGGAAAACTAAAGTACTTCAAAAAATTTCGCATGTTCTCTCCTAAGGCTATTTATTTTCACAATTCGACATATCAACAAATTTTCTCTTTATCTCGTTGATCTCATTTTTTAGATATGCGATTTCACTTCGATCATTTTCCTCGATCTTCTCTTTTTCCTTTGATAAATAGTGCTTATGTGTTGCTCTTACACCGAAGCAAAAACTTATCAAAATCGCAAAACACAACCACAAACCGTCCATAGAGCCCCTTTTTTACTGAGGATTTTACTCAACATGTAAATTAAAGCACATGCCCAATCAATTTTTTATTGGGCTCAAGATGCACTAGATTAATTTGACAATCCTTTACCCTGTCCTTTACGCTTCTCTGGGAAAACCCAATAGTAGTAGAGAAGATGGCCGATTACTGACCCAATAATAATGCCTCCAAAACCGAACAACCTCATATTAGTTAAGGATTCCCCTTGAGTAACCCATTTGCAAACTCTATGAGAAAGGCTAAAACCAAAAGGAATCATACCAAAGGTTACCACCCGGGCTGCAAAATTATTATCTCTAAGGAAGTTTTTCATCATATTTATCATAATTTGATATCCTATCCGTTACCGATATTTTGGCTTAGTTTTTTGCCTCTTTCTCTCTTATCCCAAAGATATAGAATGTACCCAAAGAAACAACCGCCTAAAACCAGCATTATTTGACTTTTAATAAATACGAGTTCTATTCCCATATTCCCCTTTAGAATTTCAAACCATATCAAAAGGTGGTGCCCTCCAGAATTGAGAATAGTAAACAACCACGTAAATCTCATAACTTTCTTTAGATTCAAGTATTTAAAGGAGGAAAGATGATCGAATGCTTGCTCAAGAATGTTTGGCTTCTGTTTCATAGGGATCCTAGTAATTCAATTTAAGTGATTGGGCTCTCGCTTTGAGACAATAGTTGGACTAAAATCACTCTTATATCAGAGAGATCGCAGGACAAGCAAATCTTTTAAAATGTCACAATGAGATACTAGAAGATTAAAAGCCTTCAGAGGAGTGTTTATAAAATTCCTACCCCGAGGGGGCATCGAAGCTGGCAACGAATGCATATCAAAAATTCAGCCTGGGAAAAACCTTAATTATAGCGACTGCTAGTGCTGGAATCATTTTCATATCAAATGCACTTGTGGGGGAAAATAAAAAAACAAGACTCAGGATGCTTTTTCAATATATTTTATATCGCGATTGTTCTCATTTTAGCGACGTGGGCGCTGATAGGGTTTGCATCTAAAGACTAAGGATGTTTATTTTACAGCAATAATTGCCGGAAAAATACATCTTGAATCAGGTTCAATTCTGATATTTGAAAAACCAGCTTTTCTAAAATCATCCTTAATCTCTGCTAGCGTTCTAAAATTAAACCATTGAATATTTAAAATATCTCTATGAAGGACTGTTTCTAGATACATATCATATTTTGGTATGGCATTTACTTCCCAATTAGATTTCCTACTATCCAAATAGGGAGGCCACGTAAGAACACCGGTGAATAGTGTCCCTCCAGGTTTTAATGCATCAAATAAATTGCGGTAGAATTGGACAACTTTTTCCTCATCCCTTTCGTACATGTTCAATCCAATACTGCTAATGAAATCAAATGAGTCTTTATATTGCAAATTCCATGCATCTTCCTGAATGTATTTAACATTAACTCGATCAATGTCTAACTCTCTAGAGAGAATTTCACTTCTATTTAGAGAATCCCTATCAATATCAATTCCTATTAAGGAAATATCATCTATTCCTGAGTAATCCAGTGAAAGTAAATCACGCATTAATCCACAGGGCAGAGAAGCGAAAATTTTACCGTTAGCAATGAGCTTTTGTGCATTTTTTTTAAGTTTTATATACAATTCTCTCTGAGCAAGGACTGTAGGAGAGTTAAATAAAAAAAACCGCTCTATTACAGAAAGATCTAAATCAACAAGACTCTTCCCAGTAAAATACTCTTGTGGGGAGATAAGATAGTCTGTCCACATACCATTCGATCCACCAGATAAAAGTATATGCCGACCAAGGGGGAAACTGGCCAAATCATCCAGAATTGCAACAACTTCTTCTCGAGTAATATGAGAAAAATCATTCCTAGATATAAAACCATCCTTAAGATTTTCAACTGCTTCCTCAATCCCAGGATATAAAGAATGATGAGTTCTGCTGCCACTTAACAAGGACTGTTCTGAAATCATTTTAAAGCCTATTTCGATTAATGTGATTTTTAAATAAAAGGTCTAAGAGTCCAAATGTAACAATTGGTGAGTCCGAATATTGGCTCTTGATTCATAATTTGCAACCCTGATTCTGCAAGAAGCCTTGAAGTTTCTGCAACTGTTCTCGGTTTAATCCCAAGCAGGCTATGTACAAAATCAAAACCTGGAAGTTGAAAAAGATTTCCATTTTCTGGCGATACTGCGTCAATGTAGATTACTGTTTTAGCATTGGGAAAGCTCTTCAGGAGAGATCCAATCATTCTTTTGCACATATTATCTGAAAAATCGTGCATTACAAAAGATTGAAGTACTACTTCAACCTCTGGATAAATTTCAGAGATATTGCTAATATCTTGTACTTGAAGAGTTATCCTATCATTTGCATTGAGACTGCTTTTTGCTATTTCTATCGAAGATGATGAAAAATCAAAGCCTAGCCCTGGCAATTTTGTCATTTTACAAAGGTGTATAAGCGTCGAAGCGTTTCCACAACCTAGATCGCAAATTGTTCCCTTTATTGAATTGATTTTTAAAATTTTTAACAGCTTATCGTAAAAAAACGTATTACCCATATGAGAGGATGCTTTTGAGATCGCTATTTCATCCATAAGATCTCTGTATTGAGCTGGCTGATCTTGAGCAATTTTCATTTGATTTGATAATACTTGTCGGTACCCATTGTAAATTAAACCTATAGAACTTCTATGCTGTACTAGGCCATTTCCTAAAGAAGTAAGTCGGAAAATTCCCTTATCAGAAAATACGATATTGTTACATTCGAGAGTTTGAATAGCCTCTCTAACAACTAATGGATTGGGAAATGCCCGAAAAGAATCAGAAGATAGGCCTCTTTCACTTGTTAATTCTTCAACTAAACCAAGCTCATCGATGAGAGAAAAGGCGTAGCAGGCTACACCCGCGGCAATAAAGTCCAGGGCTTTATCATTCCCATATTCTTTATTAAGAACTTTTTCTTTATTTATAAGGATTCCCATTATTTCGTCTCATATTTTTTGCGTAATGAATAAAACTCCACATAATTATACTTCCGATAAGCAATATTGTCGATGAAATCCAAAACACATTATTATAGGAAGCTAATTTCGAAGACTTTATGTATTTAGCAGCAATAAGCACAGATATAGTATCTGTTGAGTCAAGTAATCCATATATCTTTCCCTGATCATCTAAATTTTTAATTTTAGATAATATAGAAAAAAGAGAGGGAATAAACAAAGCAAAACCAAGAGAGAGGGAAGGAATAAAATATTTGTAAAGAGGTGAAGATTCAACATAACTAAATATCACAGCCGAAACTAGGGATAAAAATGCTATTACAGTACCTAATTTGAGGCATTGACCATCCGTACCCCCTCTTCTTTGCAAAAACCATAAGATCCCAGTTCCTGCATAATACCCCAACCCCAGTTTTAGCGATAAACTGGAATAAAAATCGTTTTCAGCTAGAAGTTCACCTCTAAGTAGTATCTGATAAAATGAAATTTCGCTAAAAATATAACCCGAAAAAACCAATATTACTGGTGTAAGCAGGCAAAAATGCGCTATTTCTTTTAAATCTTTACGTGCAAAAGAAAAAAAACACTTAAGATTTAGACTGTTATTTTCAAATTTAAAACCATCGAACGAAGCCTCTTTAAACCACTTAATTGCAATTATATAACAAACAACAGAAATGACAACTAAAGAAAAAACTATCAAGATTAATGGTATGTGGGTAAAGGAACGTAGATAGATGGGAACCCAAGATCCTAGTGCATAAGCGCAAATAGCAACGGCTAAAGAAGTAGTAAATTTTTTTAGCGGGGCTATTGTAGCTACGGATGCCAGAGCAACTGGTGTTACATTTCCTCCTGTGGCCTTAAACATCAATGCTATGTACGCAATCCAATTATTATCATATTTAAGAAAAAATAAAATAAAAATTCCACTAACAACTAATGATGTAAGAGCGAAAATTAATATTCTACGCCTGCAATGAAAATCAGATAAACTTGCTAAAAAGAGCGCGAATGGTATGGCAGCGAGCAGATAAATGTTTGAAATCCACCCAGTTGGATCTATAGACACAATAGATTCTAACAACACATCTTCTATGGATTGATCAACAAAAATAGCTAGTAAAATTATTAAAAATATCCGTAGGAAGCTGCTTGGCTTTTCCCCTTTCTGGATGGATTTAAATAGCATAAAAATTATACGTCCTATTTTAGCCTTTCTCCCAATTCCAAGTATAATTTTCTGACTACATTCACTTGATGGCTTGCAATTGCACCGCACCCAATAACTATCAAAGAGGCTACTACTTTTGCAAGCCAAATCCCTACTTTTTCAGCTAAAATAGCCCTACTTAACGGGGGGGGATAATCCCCCTACCCTAGGAAGTGATGCTTGATGAAAAAATTAAACCTACCCGCTTTTTTACTATTCAACCTAAAAAAACACCTATTATGGGACACCAACAAGTATATGGAAAATAGATAAGCAAAAACCGTTCGTTGAATTTTCTACCGGGGCTTCTGGGACGAGCCATCCTAGATCTTTCTAACTCCTTCTCTGCTTCAGAGTAAGACTTTGAGATATAAATAGAGGAAAGAAAAGCTGTTACAGATAGAACCAGTCCAAATTTTTTATAACCCACAGGTTCAAAATACATAAGAAGTAATAAAGCAAGAACAGCAATGCATTGAAAATAGAAGCCGATTTTAAATGCCCGATTTAATTTCTGCTCCAATATATCCACTTGAGTAATTTCCATTTATCCTCTTACGTTTCTTTTCTATTAACTTCTGGGTCAATTACTGGTTCAGCCCTAAATGATCTGTATTAACACCCACTAATGGATAGGGGTCTTGGCAACGTCTGCTATCGGATCGTACTTCTCTAAGAAAATTTATGCAATAAAGAAGGATTATACCACAATTTAATCTAAGCGAAGTAGTTCAACCTATAGCCAACAGCGGCTTATTAAAGACCAATTGCTTCTACAATCCACTTTCTAAGGTCTACCCCCTTCTCATATGCATCCCCTAAACTTTTACCAACAGGCGGCAGACACAGTTCTATATGTGGATACACATTCCTCCACCATTGATAAGCCTTAGCTCCGGCAGAATCCACATCAAGGGAAAATAACACTTTTGGAGCTCTTATCAGCAGTTCATGAGTAAGTAGATCGGGCCTTTTTGAAGCCCCTCCTAATGCCATAGAGACAGAAAGGTCAGAAGCAAATTGATGGAGGAGCATTGCATCTAACTCCGACTCTACAATGATGATTGGCTTACCTTCCCAATCTCCGTAAAGAGCCGGCTTCTGCATGCTGCCAGAGACCTCTACATATTTTGGGAGCTTATCTCCCTCCGTCCAATCACTACGCCGGATTTTAAGCTTTATAACCTCCCCTGTTAGAGTATCGTATGTTGGAATCACTAACCCCTTGGGAATCCACAACTTTTTATCTGAAGGATCCATACCCCAATGGTTACGATGTAACCAAAGAGAGGTTGGATTCCAACCAAGATGGAACTGCTCTAATGATGTAGAAGAAAAGCCCCTTTGATAAAAAAGCTCTAAAGCCGGGGAGCTTTTCTTTAGCTGCTCTTGACAGTACAGGGTAAAAGATCCAGCCTGCCTTCTCCACTGCAGAGAAGGAAGTTTTGCTTCCTGAGGCTCAAATCGATAGACGGATCTTTTTTCTTGTGTATGGGCTCTTTCTAAAAAGGCTTTTGGAATAGCGCCACTTTTCTTACAAGCTTCTGCATAGGAGAGCCCATGAAAATCCCTGCTATATTGGATCTCATCTCCAAACTTACCACACTGCCTGCAATAGTACCGATTGGGCTTTGTCCATATGATGAACCTGTCCTTGCCTCCACAGGAAGGACAAGGAGAGTGATACTCTCCCCCTTTGGTTGAAGCTACTTTTACGGGCTTTAGCCCGTCTATTATGGCCATAACAAGTATTCCCATACACCCTCCTATCCATTCTAGTATCGGTTCTGCAAGCGCTAATATTAAATACGGTCCTTGTCGTCTCAAGAGACACCTCGGATTATTTATTTGTGATTCGGTCCATAGTGTCTAAGCCGTCCAAGGTATTTTTAGAAAAAAAAGAGACAAAACGATTCTCTACGATTTTTACACATGGACTACCATGACCACTTAGACACCAAATGTTTTTTCTTAAAAATTAAGACTGTCCTAGGACTTTAAGGTCGTTATATCGGGTAAATAGAGGCTGCTTGGACAACATAAATACCTGATTATCAAAAGCGGTCCATTCCGTCTAGAGAGTCTATGTGCAAAAATTGCTGATAACAGAATATTTGCTGTGAATCTCACTTTTTGCGTGGACGGCTTGGACTTGCTGTGACAAGAGCGCTGTATTACCATGGACAGATGGAAATCTAAGTTTCCCATATTTTCTCCGTTTGCTTGGTAAAACTTTGGAATCTCTTACGGCATTCTTCTAAAGAGGGAAGGATGTACCACCATTCACGAACTCCATCAATAGTAGGACGGCTCTTTTCTATGCAAAGCAACTTCTTAAGCCGTTTACCGAGCTCAGAGCTCAATTCCTGCCGAAGACCTTCCCTCATGCACCAGGCTTTATAGTTGTTATATAACTCTTCACAGGAAAGGGGTTCCCATTTCCCTGTTTTGGACATATTGCATCGCCCGTCTTGAAGAGCTGCGAAAATAAACTTCTCAGAGCTACTAGCTGTTGTTATCTTTATATCAAAGCCAGAATCATTCGGTGGCATCCTTCGAGGATCAAAAGAGCTTATATCCTCATGCAGAAGATCGAATAAGAGGGCTGCAAGCCCTCTTTCATCCATCTGTTTGGAAAGAGCTTGGAAATACGTATCATCTTCTTTCCGATGGGAAGACACGTTGAGAACAAAAAAGCGGCGATCATCAAGATCTATGGGTACTGCCCACTCTTCGTTACTCGATATGATTAGATGGCGGCAATTATCGATGGGAATCGCATCCTTGCCCTTCCCTTCGATAATAATTGTAGGATCTGTAATGAACGCCTTTAAGGCTCCGACTTCTTTTCTTGAACCACCCCATAGAGCTTCATTGGCATGAACCAAATAGGCATATTTCAAGTGATCATTGAACTTACCTATGATGTGCTCGAGACTTGTTACTGTAAGAAAATAGGGAGCAAAAAGCCTACCAAAGCATTCTACAAATCTATTCTTTCCTGTCCCCTGCAGTCCTCGAAGAACCAAAGCAGTAGCCAATAGAGTTGGCTTTTGTATAACACAAGCCATCCAGCCACGAACATACCGATAGATCTCTTCTTGGTTATTACAAATAACCTCTTTGACATGTTTCCAATAGAGGCTGCAGTCCCCCTTCTGAGGAATGACTGCAAAGCCTTTGAAAATATTGAAGTTACCTTCGTAGTCTCCGGGCCTTTTAGGATCAAAGACGATATTTTCAAAGGTTCTTCTTAGGGGATGCTTTAACCAAAACTCTGCTTTATTTTTAGACTTCCCTTCCGAGTTGATAAAAAAATCATTCTCATGAAAGTTTTTAAAAGAAGCTCGGGTATCGAGCTCAAAGGAAGTTTCCGACCTTTGGAGCATAACATAGGTGGTAGAAGTACGCACGATGGCGTACTTCGAATTAAACTCTCGAAGGACTTTTTCCTCTGAGGTTAAAGACATCTCGATTAGCTTTTGCGCTTGAGCCTCTGCTAGAGCTTTATACTCGGAAATAGGGATCACTTTCTTTTCTTCCATGTTTCCCTACCTTGCCTGCTCTTGCATCCATGAATCAAAAGCAAAAGGATCGATCAGCACTTTGCGACCGATCCTTTTGACACACTTATCTGCAAAACCATATCTATTGAAAAATATGTAATAGCGCAGACTTGATGAAGTAGGCCAATCCCTATTCCGAAGAAAAGCTCTACAGGTAAGAAGGCTTGGCTTCAGTGATGGCTCTATTGGTTTTATCTTCCGCAAGATTGAGAACCTTTTAATCTCTTCTATATATCCCTCGATATGACCGGAATTCTGAAACATCTCCATACACTGATGTATATAGGATGATCCTCCCACTTGATTGAGGGTATTTCTTAGCCTTAATTCTGCAGTTAGCAGAAATACATCTAAGGCAAAGCCCTTTTTATGTATCTCTCTGATAACTAAAAACAGCTGCTGATGTTGGGTAAAATAGAAATCCTCTTTCTGCAGGACAGTGCAGATGGCTTTGACGCCATCTGCATCTGCTACTGCATATCCTAAGACAACCATCTCAGCTCTCTTAGAATACACAACCTCTTTTCTTACATCCATTTCGTGCCCCCTTCTACTAAAGTGGCGTTTTGGATGTACTTTTGGAACGCAGAAGTATCGACTAGATATCTTCCTCCAATCTTCTTCACACAAGCCTTAGCAATTGGTGCTTCAGCATATATCCAGTGATGCCACTGGGGTAAACGAGGCCACTTGTGGCTTCGGCAGTAATCCCGTAATGGGACGATAGTTTCTAGTATTTGCATAAACACTCCTGACAATTGAGACGCTACGCAATGTAGCATAGCGCGCAAATTTAACGCAACTCTACTTTGCGCAAAATAGATGCGTTTTTTAAATTCAGAGAGAGTTTCCTATGGAATGTGAAAGACAAGATAAAAAGAAAAACGAATTCACTAGACATTGTAAACGTCATACCCTAACTTTTTAGGATGAAAATAAATTTTCGTGAGGGATCAATGAAACATCTAATCATTTTACTTTTTCTTCCCATATTTATTTGGCTTACTCCTTGTCAAGGAGAGGATTTCTATGCCTCTTTCCAATCAGTCGATGAAGTGATTAGATTCGAAACATCTCAAATTTTAGATGCTGATCCAAATGATCCTGAGTATTTATCTGAACTATATCTTTCAAGAGGTGAAAGCTACCTTCTTTGCAGAGAAAATTCATTAGCTTATGATGATTTTAAGGAAGGATATGCTATTGCCGATCTATGCAATAGAGAAACAAAAAAGTCCCTTCATTTTCGCGCACTGTTTAACTTAGCAATCGTTTACGGATGCGAGGAAATGATGGACGAGCTTTATACAACAGCCGAATCTTTAAAATCCCTTCTATCTTCCTATAAATGCCCTTGCAATGAAGACAAAGAACCTCATTCCATGGCTAAGGGGATATCTCCTCATTTTTACGCAAGCAAACCAATTCTAGGGCCCGATCGCATTTCTATTGCAGACTGCATTGATTTTGCTGAATCTACTGCAGAAAGATGTGGCTATTTAATATCTTTAGTACCTAAAGCTGCAGTCCAGGTAAGCCTACAAATATTAATTAGCGACTTAAAGCAAAGAGCTATAAGTTGCTGTAGAGCAGGAGGAATATGGAAAGCCTGCCTTAAACCTATTGTAGATAAGTGGCAGGTTTGGAATGAAAAATGGAATTTATTTAAAATCCCCCCTAATCCTGCATGGGATTAACCTAGGAAAATCAAATGAAAATAGCACTCCTTAAGATTACTCTTTATACATTACTAATTTCTGCTTTTGGTTCAGTTTCAGCTGAAGATATAAGAATTTCACCTATTGAAAAAACGCAAAACTACTACAACGTTCAGGATCGGCCCAATCCTGAAATTGACAATCCTACTAAGGGTTTAACAAGCTTTCTGTTTTTTCCAATGTGCCCTGCAAAAGATAAAAAAATGGCTGATAACATCTTTGCACTTGTAGAGAAAAAGCTTACCTCCTATGGACAAGTCAATAAAACAAGAATTCTTGTTGAAACTGATCAGGGAGAGGCCATTGATTTAAGCGTTTTCAAAGTCGGAGTAACTCTCATATATGAGATAAAAAATCTAAAAGACCTATCAGGAAATGAGACAGGATTTGTTAGAGCCTCTTTGAATCTCTATACAGCGATAGAAATTGTAAAAACAAAAGAAGTATGTAGGCCCTATATTTGGTCTTCCAACTGTTTTCTTAAAGGTAGCGAATACTGATAAGCCGATTTTTGAATTGCAGGGAGCTGACAATATTTAGGTATTCTTCGTTAACTCTCTGAAGGTAAACTCAGGATCCAATTTGAGGTCAGAAACCACCTTCTTTAATGCACGAAAGGGAGTAGTGTGAGCGATTCGCTCACCTTCTTTTCCTAGGAAAACAAGCCCTTTTTTTCGACCTTGTATGTACGACTCAATATCTAAAAAAAGATGGCGTGGATAAGGAATATCCTCTGAAAGGTGAATGCAAGCTTTTTTAAAATCTATATCTTCAATCTTCACAGATAGAACTTCTTCAAGACCTCGACTCCCACCAAGATAAAACATCTTAGCGAGAATTTGCTCTCTAAGATCGAGACTACTTACTATTTTGATATAGGTCTCAAAAGGAACCTGTCGTTTTAGGGAAGCTAAACGATCTGGATCTACAGCTTCCGGAATAAACCCAAATGTCTCTTTTGAGAGCCATAAGGCAAAGGATGTATAGACAGGAACAAACTCTTCTCTTTTACCTATAGCCCAGTCCGAAAAACAACGGATCTTTTCGATAATTGAAGAAGGATCTAATCGAGCAAAAGCAGCAAGTGGGCCTAAAGGCAAAAGCTTAGCGTCAATCAGCTCATACATCTTTTTAAGATATTGAACCTCAGAAGACTGATGCTCAATAAAAGAATCCGCCCAGAGTATTACAAATGTAGAGAGAGGAATCTTTGATATTTTCTGCTTAAAAGAATCAACTTGTTCATGAAGGCTTTTCGAAAGATGAGAAACGTCTGATTTTAAGAGATCAAACTTTGATAAGTTCTGCTCAGGACCTAGAGAAAGACAGGCCTCAAGCAATTGCTCATAAGCCTGCCTTTCCTTTGATCCTGAATTAGTAACTTTACGTGCCATTAACCCTTTTTCCTAAGACTTCTTCATTCATTCGCCCAAGCACTTTAGCCGTTGCTGTAACGGATAAGTGACTGTACCTTTTTACCATTGCTAGGGTTTTATGTCCAAGAATAGCGCCCACCTCAACAGTAGATGCTCCCCCCATGGTTAGGTGGGATGCTGCCGTATGCCTTAGCGTATGGAAGCATATAGGCAACCCTATTTCTTTAACGGCATTTTCCCAGGCTGTTTTTATGTCGCCGGGCCTTTTGCCATCAACACTTGGGAAAACATACTCACTGAAACTAGCCCTTTTCTTCCGTTCTTCTAAAAGACAAGCTACTAATTCCGGTCCGAGCGGCAAAGTTCGATTCTCCCCATTCTTGGTATCCCTAAAGGTAGCCGTTTGCCGATCAAAATCGACATCCCTCCACTTCAGACCTAAAATTTCTCCTTTACGAGCTCCGCTACAAACAGCAAAAAGAGTGGCTGGGTAAAGATGAGGGCTTCTGCTTGTTTTACAAATAGCTAAAAGCTTTTCAATTTCTTGCTTTGACAAAAAGCGATCCCGAGCCTTTCCTTCTTCAAATCTAGAAATATTTGATACAGGATTATCTTTAAGCCAATTCCATTCCTTGATAGCGATCGTAAATACGCTGCTTAAAGCGGCCAAATATCGATTGGCTGTCGATTTAGACCTCAGGGGACCATGGGGAGTTTTCTCTTGAAGGAGGAGCTCCTTAAGATCTGCTATGATAGACGAAGTTATGTGACAGACAAAATAATCCTTGAGATGGGCCTTCCACCAAAGGAGCTTTACCTTGCACTTTGCATAGGACTTTCTTTTTTTGGGGATCTCTTGCTCGATAAAACGATCTACAAGCTCAGCAAAAGTTCTCTCTTTGCTTTCTGTCCTGCCAAAATATCTGCCTTGTCTTATATCGGCTTCCATTTTGTCAGACCAAGCTTTTGCATCGCGCCTTGTAGAAAAGGATTCGCATAATGCAGGGGCACCCTGCACTCGAATACGAGCGCGGTAAGTAATCTTTCCAGACGGATGTGTTCTCTTCTCAATGTATGCCATAAAATACCCTCCTGATTTTTCACACTGACCCACCAGTGGCCCAGCGCACAATTTGTCTCAATTGTCAGGAGGATATAAAATTACGCAACTCACTCATTCTAAGTATGCTCGGAACAGGAGTCGAACCTGCACCCGCTATTAACGGAGAGGATTTTAAGTCCTCAGTGTCTACCATTCCACCATCCGAGCAAAGAAAGATAACTCTCGCTACCTTTTGAAGAAAGTGTAGCGAGAGTGTAAATCCCATAAGGGATAAGAATCAAGATATTTTAGAACTTACTATTCTTCGGACTCGATATCCGGCGTAGTTGTGGCACTTGTTTGTATGGTCACATCTTTTTCCGCAGCTTGAGAAAGCCTGTGATGCCTTTTTTCTTCTTCTGCAAGCGTTAGCTTAGGCTCATGCCTCTCAGCTACCGGCTTGGTGAAAAAAGCTCCTTCAAGGCCTTCTTTATCTTTGTAGCGTGCAATAGTCTCTGAAATAAGGTTTTGTGGCGGTGGGAATAGGGTGCTGAACATAGAAGATGAAACTTTCGCTGTTTCATCTTGGGGCACACCTCCTTCCGATGGCGCTTTGCCTTCGGCATTCGCTGGTTCACCCGGTACATCCTGCTTCTCTTTTTCGACCCATTCACGACGCTCTTCTGCAAGACGTCTTCTTCTATGACGTCTTCTATCCCGTTTTTTATCTCCACGGCCATCAGCTGAGTCAGCAGAAGCATCATCAGAGGAACCTCGCACCCCTTCTTCTGCAGGCTCAGATGCTTCCTCGTATTTTTCAACAGGAGCTTCTTTCTGAGCGCGTACTGGAGCTTCTCTTCCCCCGCCAATCTTAATATTTCTTTCGTGAGTAACATTTTTGAGCGCAACTCTTGTCTCTTTGACCTCGACTACTTCATAATCCATTACAGGTACTAGAAAAGCCTTAGGCCTTTCTAGACTGCGAAAGAAGAATGCATTCCCAAAAGAGACAACTTCGATTGCATCAACAAAATACTCTTCAGAAGTGCCCCCTCTGCTGCTACGAACAGAGAGTTTGTATCCTTCCTTAGGAGAAATTATGGTTTCTATTATTGGTTCTCGTGTAAAATTCACGTACTAATCCATTGTTTTAAAGGTTTGTGATTGCCTTGAATCTCGCTTCGCTCTCATAGTTTTTGAAGTTTTCTAGCTACACGTAAAATAAGGCAGTAAATTCTTCTATTTTCCTTCTTGTTTAGCAATATAGAGTACTAGGTCTACAACGCGATTTGAATATCCCATCTCATTGTCGTACCATGCCACAAGCTTGAAAAATCTCTTATTTAGAGCAATTCCTGCTCCTTTATCAAATATACACGATGATGTATTCCCAATGAAATCTGAAGAAACTACTTCTTCATCACAATACTCTAATATTCCTTTCATTGGTCCATCTGCTGCACGTTTCATAGTGCTACATATCTCTTCATACGACGTATCCGTAGCGAGCCGTACAGTTAAATCTACTGCAGATACATCTGCAGTGGGCACGCGAAACGCCATCCCTGTTAATTTACCTTGAACTTCCGGTATACAAAGTCCAACAGCCTTAGCTGCACCAGTAGAAGCAGGTATAATATTAATACTTGCCGCTCTACCACCTCTCCAGTCTTTCTTGGAAGGGCCATCTACCGACGGTTGTGTCGCTGTGAGCGAATGTACAGTAGTCATGAGTCCTTCTTCAATACCAAAGTTATCAAGCAATACTTTTGTTAAAGGTGCAAGACAATTTGTCGTACAAGAAGCATTCGAAACTACAAAATCTTTTTTAGGATCAAACTTCTTTTCATTGACCCCCATAACAAACGTTGGAACATCCCCTTTAGCAGGAGCTGTGATAATCACTCGTTTAGCGCCAGCATGTATATGCTTTTGTGCATCCTCAAGTTGAGTAAAAAGTCCCGTAGATTCAATAACATAGTCAACCCCAAGCTCTTTCCAAGGAAGCTTTGCAGGATCTCGTTCAGAGCAAACCTTTGTTTTTTTCCCATCGACTACAATAAAGTCCCCATCAACATGTATCTTAAGAGCCGTTTTTCTGTGGACGGAATCATGTTTTAAAAGATACGCGAGATTATCCGGCGGAACCAAATCATTGATAGCCACTATTTCAATATTTTCATGATTTTCTGCAATCGTACGAAATACAAGACGCCCTATTCTGCCAAATCCATTGATTGCTACCTTTACTGCCATTTTACTCCTCCGAAAAATACTAGTCGATTGTTATAGATGGTACATTTTTTTTGTACGGATGATAAACGAGACTTTCCAGAATGTAAAGTAGAATCTAGCTATCCTAGGTAGCTGATAAAGAAGTAGTAAAAGTAAAAAACGCTCACACATAAGTATGAACGTTTTTTACTAAAAAATGCTTTAAACAAAAAAACTACTCGGCTAGATATTCAATGTAGCAAGTAGATGCATTATCACCTACTCTCTGCGCCTTACGAATAATCCTAGTATATCCACCATTTCGTGTAGAAAAGCGAGGCCCAAGTTGTTCAAACAATATTCCGATAACAACTCTATCGCCATTATAGGAATCTGTATTGTTGTTCTTCTTAACGTCCCTAGCTTCTTTCATTGTCAATGGATTATAACGAATCATTAGGTCGCCAATCACTTGTCTTTTACTAGCTAGCGTGTTTTTCTTAGCTAAAGTAATCAAGCGATCTGCATGCCTTCTTAGTTCTTTAGCTTTAGTTACAGTTGTCTCTATCTTTCCATGCTCAACCAGAGACTTGAGCATATTCGCTATAAGACATCTTCTATGAGAGCTTGTACGCCCGACTTTGAACGTGTGCTTAGCATGTCTCATGCTTCAGTTCCTATTTTTGAATTTAAATATTCTTGTACTACATCTCTGACATTATCTCTATTAACGCCGAATTTAGCGAGATCCATACCTAAATGGAGACCCATTTCATCGAGTTTAGACTTAATTTCATTAAGAGATTTTTTGCCAAAGTTTCTAAACTTTAACATTTCAATTTCAGGCATCACAACGAGCTCTGCAATTGTCTCAATATTAGCCCCTGCAAGACAGTTCGTCGATCTAACTGAAAGTTCAATTTCGTTAATCTTTAGCGCAAGTTTTGCCATCATTGCATCTCTGTCAGTGTTGACCTCAGACTCCCCTTTATCAAAGGCAATAGAATGAAGTTTTAACTGATCAAAAATTTGGAGGTGTAACACTCCAATCTGCGTAGCAAAAGTCAAGGCTTCTTCAGGCTTAACTCTTCCATCTGTCTGCACTTCGATAATCAATCTATCATAGTCGGTATCTTGACCAACACGTGTATTCTCTACATAGTAATTCACCATTCTTACAGGAGAAAATGCAGAGTCAATGATGATTTCATCAACTACAGTGCCTTCTTGAGGATGTCTTTCGGAAGGAACATACCCTCTTCCAATAGCAATCTTCAGGTCGACTTTTCTAGTCATAGTTTTTGTGACAGTAAATACTTTCATATCAGGATTTACTACATCGAAATTCGACATGGTAAAGAGTTCCTTAAGAGTTACTATGTGCTGTCCATTGCCTTTCTCAAGCATATCCGGAGTAATATCGAGTATTTTCGATACAACTTTAGGTTCAAGAGATCCAGACTCATCATCCAGAGGAAGTCTTCTTAAAAGAGCTCCCTTAAGATTCAAGATAATGTGAGTCATGTCCTCAATTATTCCTTCAACGGCCATGTATTCATGAGGAACACCTTCGATCCGTACAGAAACAATCGCCGGCGCTTCAAGCGAAGTGAGCATGATCCTACGCAGCGAATTTCCTATGGTATGTCCAAAACCTCTTTCAAAAGGTTCTGCGATAAAACGTAAGAAGTTCTCTCTTCTTGCCGACTCATCGATTTTAATTCTATTGGGCAATTCAAACTTGCCGTACATTACTGCCATGACTTATTTCTCCTATGGAATTTTTGCTATCTTCCAGAATGAAGGTGTATCTAACTATTACACACGACGACGCTTGCGTGCGCGACATCCGTTATGAGGAACGGGGGTTGTATCTCGAATAATGCTGATCAATAAACCTGCGCTCTGTAAACCTCTAACTGCCGACTCACGTCCAGCACCAGGTCCTGACAGATTTACTTCTACTTCTTTCATTCCAAGTGTCATAGCAGAATTTGCTGCATCTTGAGCGGCGACAGTAGCAGCATAAGCTGATGATTTTCTTGAGCCAGAAAAATTAACTTTTCCTGCTGATGCCCAAGACACTACGTTTCCAGTAAGATCTGTAATAGATACGATTGTGTTATTAAAAGTTGCTTTAACAAATACAATCCCACTTGGTACGTTTCTTGTAATTTTCTTTTTGACTTTTACACCAGTCTTCTTAGTTGACTGTTTCTGTGTATCCTGTTTAGCCAAGATCCTTACTCCTTACTTAATTATTTCTTCTTGTTAGCGACTGTTTTTCTCTTACCTTTACGTGTTCTTGCATTAGTGCTTGTTCTCTGTCCACGTACCGGAAGTCCAAGTCTATGTCGCATACCTCTATAAGAATGAATGCTAATCAATCGTTTAATGTTATTCTGAACTTGTCTTCGGAGGTCACCTTCTACGGCATATTCAGATTGAAGAACGGCATTTATACGCGAAATGTCGTCTTCGTTAAGGCCTTGAGCCTTCATGTTAGGATCTAACCCAAGCTTTCCAATGATGTCATTAGATAGCTTTCTACCTATTCCGTATATGTAGGTCAGACTTACCTCTAATCGTTTATTATCAGGGATGTCTATCCCAATAATTCTAGGCATGTAATCTTCCTTTTTTGGTCAATATTTCCAAATTTCTATAAAATTTAACAGATAACTTGTTAATTTACAAGTTTTGACATTCACAGCCAAAAAAAACCGCGAAGTCAAATTATCCTTTTAAAACCTTCTAACGTCCTCTTAATCGGCCCTTCTTCATAAAACCTTCGTATCTTTGCATGAGGAGATGGGACTCTATTTGCTTACTAGTATCTAGCACAACACCCACTAAAATCAAGAGGGAAGTGCCACCAAAAAAATAAGCTATATTTTGATCTACTCCAAGCAACTTCCCTATAATAGTGGGGGAAATTGCAATTAGCGCAAGAAATATAGCTCCTGCTAGAGTTATACGACTCATTGTAGATTCTAAATAGTCTTGCGTTGGCTTACCTTGTCTTATTCCTGGGATAAATGCACCATTCTTCTTCATATCGGAAGCTATTTGGTCAGGATGAAACTGAGTAGCAGTCCAAAAGTAAGTAAAAAAAAGAATTAACATTACATAAAGAACTGTATACACAGAACTTCCTGGAGATAACCAAGCTGACATCTGACCGAGCCATGAGCCACTACCCAAAAACTGAATAATTGTAGCAGGAAACATGAGCAAGGAACTTGCGAAAATAACTGGAATAACGCCAGCATAATTTATTTTTAATGGTATATAGGCATTTCCAGAACCTTGAGTTTCATTTCCAGCTGTAACTCTTCTAGCATATTGTAGGGGTATTTTTCTTTGGCCCTGTATAATTAAAATTGTACCTATAATAATCGATACAAATACTGCTGAAAGAACAACGAGGGATGTAAAGGTTAATTGCCCAATTTCTTGTGAATCAAGATTTAGTTGACTAAGTATACTTCCCACAGTCCTTGGAAGGGAGGAAAGAATTCCTAGTGTAATAATTAGGCTGATTCCATTTCCTATACCTTTTTCTGAGATCTGCTCGCCAAGCCACATAAGCAAGATAGTTCCTGCTGTCATAGTTGACATAACCACAATGAAAAAGAGAAATGGGACACCAAATAACTGCTTATCAACAAATTCACTTACTATGATACCAGGGCTGGATATATTAAGTTGAAGGGCATATTTGGCATATAAACCAGACTGAAAAACAGCAAAAACTACAGTAAGCATACGAGTCCACTTACTAAGCTTCCGTTTACCTGCATCTTGATTTTCTTTGACTTCCCTTTGTATGGAAGGAACAAGAGCCATCATTAACTGCATGATAATCGACGCTGAAATATAGGGCATAACACCTAAAGCGAAAATGGTCATCTGCGCAAATGCACCGCCTGAAAAGACGTCCATTAACTGAAACAAATTCTGACCACCACCACTTGCACTTTTAAATAGCTCTATAGTAACGGAACCATTGATTCCTGGAACCGGAACAAATGCCCCAACTCTGCATGCCGCTAGAACTAAAAGTGTGAAAACAATTTTAGTTTTGAGCTCTGAAATGGAAAATATCTTCTTTATTCCTTCAAACATCAGTGGTATCCGTTACTACGTGCGTGATAAAAGTCTAATTACTCAGCTGAGAGCAACGTAAAAGAAATCTTATTCTGATTTAGTTTTTCTTGCGCTTGTGCTGAAATTGCTACGGCTTCAATATTAACTTTCTTTGTTAACTCACCCATTGAAAGAATTTTTAGACCGCCTGTGTAAACTTGCGTTGCTATTCTTCTATGAATAAGAACGTCGATATTTACAGTATCACCATCGTTAAAGAGATCTTGTATATCAGAAAGATTCAAAATAAAGACTTTAGATTTAAACTTCGCATTAGTAAAACCTCTTGTAGGAAGTTTTCTATAAAGAGGAAGCTGACCACCTTCACGACCAAAATGTCTTTTATAGCCGGAACGTGCTTTGTCGCCTTTATGACCACGGCAGCAAGTTTTACCTCTTTTTGAACCATTTCCTCTACCAACCCTTTGAATCTGTTGTGCAGGTCTATGTGTGTTCTTAAGTGTAGAAAGGGTAATCATTTACGCACCTCTTCGTTTTAGAGTTTCTGCTCTATTTTTTAAACTATCTAACGCACAAAGAGTCGCTCTTACTTGGTTAAGCGGATTATTAGATCCGAAACTTTTAGCAACGATATCTTTCACGCCACCAAGTTCTAGAACAGATCTTACTTTAGAACCTGCAATAACGCCTGTTCCTTCTGGTGCGGGTCTAAGTAATACACGCGCTCCATCCCATTCTACTGTAATTTCGTGTGGTATGGTTGTGCCTTCCATTTCGAATGACATTATGTTCTTTCTAGCAGCTTCAGTTCCCTTACGAATAGCATCGGAGACTTCATTAGCTTTAGCAAAGCCAAAACCAATTTGTCCCTGTCCGTTACCAACAAGAATAAGAGCTGAAAAACTAAATTTCCTACCACCCTTAACTACTTTAGAACATCTGTTGATGTAGAGTACTTTTTCTTCAAACTCTGTATCGAAATCTTCAGCTCGTTTGACAACTTTTTTTTGCTTCATTATTCCTCTTTTCCCTTTCGCGACTAAAAATGTAAACCAGATTCACGGGCAGCATTTGCAAGCTCGGCAAGTACACCATGGTACTTATTATGACCACGATCAAATACGACAGCTTGAATGTTCTGTTTCTTTGCTAGATCAGCAATCAATGTTCCAAGCTTTTTTGCAGACTCTTTGGATTTTCCATTAAGGCTTTTGTCTTGTAACGTACTTGCGCTTGCTAAAGTTACAGATTTTTCATCGTCTATGATCTGTACACTTAGGTGTCTATTAGACTTGAAAACAGACATTCTAGGTTTTTCAGTCGTTCCTCTGACTTTTTTACGTACACGGAAAACTCTTCGTTTTCTTTGTACATCACGTTTTTTAATACTATTTTCCATGGCGATTATTATCCTGTTTTACCTTTAGCTGCTTTACCCGCTTTCTTACGCACGAACTCTTTTTCGTAACGTATCCCTTTACCTTTATAAGGTTCAGGAGGTTTTTTAGCCCTAACAGCCGCAGCAAATTGACCTACAGCATGCTTGTCAGCTCCTGTAATAATGATCGCTGTACTTTTCTCTATAGTTACTTGTACTGTATTAGGAATATCTAGCTGAGTAGGGTGAGATAAACCAATTTGTAAATCGAGTTTTTGACCCTGCAATGTTGCACGGTAACCAACTCCGATTAAAACGAGTTTCTTCTCAAATCCCTTACTAGTTCCTATGATCATATTATTTAGAAGTGACCAATAAAGCCCATGAAAAGCACTTGATATATCTTTAGTTTCATCTACTTCAACAGTAGCGACATCTTCTTCTATTTTTATGGATACTCCATCTCTTAGCTCTTGAGAAAGGTTGCCTTTTGGGCCTTTAACATGCAAGACCTTGTCGACTACTTTAATTTCTATTCCTTTCGGAACTGCAATCGGAGTTTTTCCTAAGCGTGACATTAGTTACCTCTTTCAATTTTACCAAATATAACAAAGGAGTTCTCCACCCACTTTTAACTTTCTTGCTGACTCGCCATCGATAATTCCTCTGGGTGTAGAAAGAATTACAAGGCCCATACCACCATGAATCTTGGGTATAGATTTATGTCCAACATATCTCCTAAGACCAGGAGAGGATATTCTTTTAAGACCGGAAATCAAGGGATCTCTTCCTTCTGCATACTTTAAGAAAGCTCTAGCTTTTCCTTTTTCTTCATTAACTAGATAATTCTCAATAAGACCTTGCTCTTTGAGAACTTTCAGTATGTTGATCTTAACTTTACTTGAATACAGGTCAACGTATCTATGATTCGCTTTAATTGCATTTCTAACTCTAGTTAGAAGATCAGCAATAGGATCGCTTAATGACATTTTTGCCTCTTGTTATTATTCTGTTTTAAAAGGGAAACCAAGCTGAGTGAGAAGCTCAACGCATTCTTGGTCTGTTTTTGCAGAGGTAACAAATGTTATATTCATCCCTTGCGTTCTCTTGATCGCATCAATGTTAAGCTCGGGAAATATGATTTGTTCTTGGATTCCTATTGAATAACTTCCTCTTCCATCGCACTTAAGAGAAAAACCTCTAAAGTCACGAATACGTGGAGATACAATATGGCAAAAGCGGTCAAAGAAATCAAACATACGTTTTCTTCTTAGAGTTACCTTCACGCCATTCGGCTCACCTTCTCTAAGCTTGAAGTTAGCAATCGCTTTCTTTGCTTTTGTTAAAATCGGCTTTTGACCTGACAGTTGTGTCATTTCTTTAAGACAATCTTGTACAGCATTTTTGTCTTTGGCAGCTTCAGCTATGCCCATGCTAAGCACGATCTTCTTTAAAGAAGGGATCTGCATTGGGTTAGCATAGTTAAACTTCTCTTGAAGCTTGCTTTTGACTTCATTCTTATATTTCTGTTGAACTCTGGACATAGCCTACTTCTACTTATAATGTTTTCTTGATAACTCGATGAACTACTTCATTTTGTCCATCGATGAAATAAAGCTCTTTTTCACCTTTAGAGCTTACTCTAACTTTGACTTTCACAGGCTTGCCATCAGCATTGCATAGACAAACGTTGGAAATGTGGATCGGCATCTCAATTTCAATGATTTCGCCGGAGCCTGTTTTCGCACGTCTTTTCATATGCTTCTTTCTGATATTTAGCCCTTGTATAACGACTCGTTCGCCACTCTTTGATAGGACTTCTCCCGTCTTGCCTTTGTTATTTCCAGCAATTACAAGAACTTTGTCGCCTTTTCTTATCCACTTACTCATATTGCTGCTCCTAAATAACTTCTGGTGCTAGAGAACTAATCTTTACGAAACCACCCTCACGAACTTCTCGTGCAACTGGTCCAAATATACGAGTTCCCTTTGGATTGTCTTTATCATCAATGATAACGCAACTATTATCGTAAAAGCGAATCAAAGATCCATCAGATCTACGAATATAACTTTTCGTACGAACTATAACGGCTCTTATTACATCACCCTTTTTTACACTGCCTTTTGGATCTGCTTCTTTCACAGAGCAAATTATTACATCGCCTACACCGGCATATCTACGCTTAGAACCTTTGAGTACTTTAAAACACTTTACTCGTTTTGCGCCGGTATTATCTGCTACTTCCAAATCACTTTCTTGTTGGATCATGAGCGTCTCTCTATAAAACGTTTAAATTATATTAAGCCAACACCTCAACCACTCTCCATCTTTTCAACTTGGAGAGGGGGCGAGTTTCCATAATTCTGACTCGTTGCCCTTCGGGAATATCTTTGCTGTTATCAGCATGGGCGTAATACTTCTTTGCTCTTGTTATTACTTTTCCAAAATGTTGGTGTCTCAGTGTTCTTTCGACCTTAACTGTAACAGTCTTTTGCATTTTGTTGGAAATAACAACACCTTCTCTAACTTTGCGAGCATTTTTTACAACTACTTGATCCATTCTTTCCTCTATGAGTTAGCTTCGCTTTTTTCTCTTAGAACAGTGAGCGCTCTAGCCCTGTCTTTCTTTAAGTGCTTGAGAAGATGGGGCTTTTCAAGTTTTCTAGCTGTTTTGAGTTCGTTTCTGACCTTATAAATTTCTTTAGATAGATCGAGACTCAGAGCTTTGAGCTCATCAACAGAACTTTCTCTCATTTTACTGGCTTTCTGCATTTCCTAAACCCTGTGTTAGACTCTTTCTACTCTTTCAACAAATCTTGTTTTAATAGGCAACTTCGCTGCAGCTCTTCTTAGAGCATTTTGAGCTAATTCTTTAGGCACGTTACCCACTTCGAACAAAATTCTTCCGGGTCTAACTACTGCTACCCAATGATCCGGAGCGCCTTTACCTTTACCCATTCTTGTTTCAGCCGGCTTCTTAGATACGGACTTATCAGGAAAAATCCTGATCCATACCTTTCCACGTCTGTTAAAGTAACGATTAATTGCAACTCGGCATGCTTCGATTTGATGCTGTGTTATTCTACCTCTTTCGAGTGTTTGCATAGCATAATCACCAAAATCAACAAAGTTAGCGGCTCTGCTTAAGCCGGCCATTTGGCCCTTTTGCATCTTTCTATATTTAGTTCTGACTGGAATCGCTGCCATAATTAATTTCCTGCTGGTCTGCTTAGTGTTTCTTCACCACGGTTAATCCAAACTTTAACTCCTATTGAGCCATAAGTTGTTTCCGCTCTACCCATTGAGTAATCAATCTCGGCTCTTAGCGTTTGAAGAGGAATTCTTCCCTCTTTATACCACTCAGTTCTAGCAATTTCAGCACCGCCAATACGTCCAGATATCTGAACTTTAATTCCAGCTGCGCCGGCATCCATGGATGCTTGCATAGATTTTTTTAGAACTCTTCTAAATGGAACTCTTCTTTCAAGCTGCTTAGCTATACCTTCTGCCATTAGTTTAGCATCGAGATCTGGTCTCTTAATTTCTTCAACTTCGATCCAGATTTCTTTTCCAGTTAGCTTCTTAAGCCCTGCTTTAAGAACATCAATTTCTGCTCCCCTCTTGCCTATAACAAGTCCAGGTCTTGCAGTATGAATAGTCACTTCAATTTTACCACTCATTCTTTTGATAGCGAGTAGAGAAGAACCTTGACAGCAAGGTTTTTCTTGAAGGTATTTTCGAATAATTCTGTCTTCACCAATCAATGTACCGAATTCTTGCTTGTTGGCGTACCAAATAGACTTCCACTTTTTGTTTAGCGCTAATCTGAAGCCTGTCGGGGAAGTTTTTTGTCCCATGCTATCTCCTTAACAATCTTTACTATTACTCAGCTGATACTACGATCGTGAAATGACTTGTTCTTTTCATAACTGGAACTTGTCCGCCTTTGTTCTTTGACTTGGATCTCTTAAGTACTGGGCCTACATCGACACGTACTTCTTTGACTCTCAAGTCTCTTCTTTGCACTTTTAATTGTGTTTCTGCATTTGCAATCGCACTATGCAAAGTCTTATAAAGAAGTTTCCCGGCTTTTAATTGAGATGCCATCAACTGAAGGGCAGCATCTTCTACTTTCATGCCTCTAATTATATCAGCAGCCAGTCTCGCTTTGCGAGGGGGAATTCTAACATATTTTGTTATTGCAGTTGCTGTTACTCTTTCCATACATTTACCTATTTAGGTTTTGAGCTGCTAGGGCCGCTTGATTCTGTGGTTTTCTTCGATCCGTGACCCTTGAAAATTCTCGTTGGTGAGAACTCTCCAAGTCTGTGCCCAACCATGTTCTCCGACACAAAAACAGATATAAATTTCTTTCCATTGTGAACATCAAAAGTATGACCAATCATCTCAGGAAGAATCATTGATCCTCTAGACCAAGTTTTGATTGGTTTCTTTGTATTCGTCATATTTAACTTTGTCACTTTGTCTTGCAAATGATGTTCAACAAAAGGACCTTTTCTTAGCGATCTACCCATAGACTCCTCTATTTCCTACGATCTTTGATGATCCATTTAGTGGTTTTTCGTTTGGATCTTGTCTTATATCCCTTGGTATACATTGCCCAAGGTGTCTGAGGAATGTAACCGTTATGCTTACCTTCACCACCACCATGAGGGTGATCTACAGGGTTCATAGCTGTACCGCGAACTGTAGGACGAATTCCTTTCCATCTCATTCTACCGGCTTTACCTTCAACACGAAGGTTCCAATCCGCATTAGAAAGAGTGCCAAACGTCGCTCTGCAGTCTTCGTTAACCATTCTGATCTCACCTGAAGGCATTCTAACTGTAACATAACCGCCACTCTTCGCCATTAACTGCGCTGAGAGACCTGCTGACCTTACAAGTTTTCCACCTTTACCAGGAATAAGTTCAATATTATGTATTGTAGAACCAAGCGGCATAAATTTAAGCCTCATGGAACAGCCAACATTAAATGGAGGCTCTTCTCCTGAAGTCACAACATCACCTTGCTTTAGTCCTTGAGGAGCTAGAATATATCTCTTTTCACCGTCTCTATAATTTAATAGAGCAATGTGCGCTGTTCTGTTTGGATCATATTCAATCGAAGCAACAGTAGCAGGTATATTCTCTTTATCTCTCTTAAAATCTACCAGGCGGTAAGCTCTTTTATGTCCACTGCCACGATGTCTACAAGTAATGTGTCCATGGTGGTTACGGCCATTTGTTAGGTTCTTCTTTACTAACAAAGATTTTTCAGGCTCTGGTGTCGCTCTTTTCGATGTTCCTACTCCGCGTGTCAACTGAGCGTTGCTGTTAAGAACTAAGTGTCTTGTACTCGGAGTCACTGGACGAAATTTTTTAGTCATTTTTATTTCAACCTTGCATTCTTCTTAAACGTTATCATCAATTGAATCGCCAGCTTCAAGTGTTACGATTGCTTTTTTAAAAGCAGCCTTAAAACCTGTTCTTCCGCGAACTCTTCTTTCTTTCTGTTTAACGTTGATGGTATTTACAGAAAGGACCTTAATTTTCTTTTCAGCATAGATTTCTTCTACAGCTTGCGCTATTTGATACTTGCTCGCCTTTTTATCTACAACGAAAACATACTTTGGAGACTGACATTTCTTTATGCATGGATTACTTGAGTTAAACTGGAGTTGCTCAAGAACTTTAGCTTTTTCAGTTACATGTCGGTTCTTAACTATATCATATGGATTTTGCTTGCTCATAATTTACTTTTTTCCTCCGAGGAGAACCATCAGTTCATCACATGCTGTATCTAACACTACAATTTCTTGATGAAGCGCTAACTCATATCCATTAACATTTGGCACATAACCAAAGTCGACCTTTTGGATATTTTTTAGACTTCTAACAAGATTTTGGTGTCTTTCAGCAGCTGAAGTAGTTCCGTCATTTTCTTTAGAAGATTGATAAGACGCATCCGCCAGAAATAAAACCTTTCTCGCATCTAATCCTCTTGCTTTTAAAAAGTTGCAAAGAATCTTAGTCTTAGGTTCGTTTAATGAACTACTGTCAAGAACGTGTACGTTTTGGCCTGTTATTTTCTCAATAATCAAGTGACGCACTGCTGCTTGTCTTTCTTTTTTATTGATTCTAACATGTTGATCAAACTTCGGTTTAGGAGCATGAACTCTTCCTCCACCCTTATATTGAGGAGCACCAAGATAACCTTGACGTGCTTTACCTGTTCCTTTTTGAGGGTGAGGCTTTTGGCCTGAGTGACTAACTTCAGGACGAGATTGCGTGTTTGCAGACCACTGTCTAGCATTAGCTCTTATCGCTGTAAGATAATCTTTAATTAACTGCGCATTCACCGAAGATTCTAGAAAGGTATCTTCAATCTTAACCTCTCCCACTTCAGCGCCACTGAGATTATATTTCTTTAGTACTGCCACGAATCAACTCCTAACCTTTCTTTTTCTGTTTCGAAGCGCTCATTTTTTTAGCTTTTACGATGTAGACTAGAGACTCTCTTGCCCCAGGCACTGCACCTTCAACTAAAATAACTTGTTTCTCTTCGTCGATTTTTACAATCTTAAGATTTTGCACTGTAACTCGTTCAGCACCCATATGTCCTGATTTTTTCTGACCAGGTAGGCAACGTCCAGGAGTCGTTCTCATACCGCAAGAACCGCCATGTCTATGGAAGCCCGAACCGTGTGATGCAGGACCACCCGCAAAATTATGACGCTTCATAACGCCCTGATGCCCTTTACCCTTAGAAACTGAAGAAACGTCAACGAATACGCAATCAGAAAAGTATCCGACAGTAACCTCTTGACCAACTGTATATTCATCAGATGCCTGGATACGCGATTCCTTAAGAAATTTTCGCGGCTCAACATTAATCTTTGCAAAAAAACCTTTGAGAGGTTTTGTCACATTCCTAGCCTTTGAAGCAGAAAGTTTTACAGCAGACAACTGAATGGCGCTATATCCACTATTCTCTTTATTCTTAACCATAGAAACTACATTCGGTTCCGCATGAATGACAGTACAAACAACAACATTACCGTTGTCATCAAACGTCTGCATCATCCCTTTCTTTTTTCCCATTAACGTTAGGGTCATATATTTACCTTTCTCTGAATTCGCTGTTTTTGATTCACCAACTAGTGATTTTATTGTAAGGCAGGAACATTGACAGCGACAAGATTATCTTAGGGTTAAATCCTTGTCTAAATGCCTTACTCATAGGCCAAAGCGAAAAGGCTATCAAAATCCTTGATTTATTCACAATCAAAAATTGCATTGCACGCAGACTAAAAAAAATTATGCAGAATATTTCATCTATTTCTTCTGTCTTGCCTGCAGATATTGAATCCTTACAGCCTGGCCGGCTCACATCACTATATATTCTTTCGTTCGATTCTAGCTTGCTTGTTCATAATTTCTTTTTCAGGAACTTCTAACGAAACCGAGGTAAAGACCTTTCTCTTAAAATTTATCTTTTTTCGATCAGCTTTAGCTGTAAGTCCCACTTGCCCCAGGATTTCTTTAATACTGATACCGGGCGGAAATTTATAAACTCCTGGGGATATTACCGCGCCAGACACATTTATATCAATGAGTGCTTGAGTATATTGCTCTTTTTCCTTAAGTAAAGAGCTTTTCACTAGAGGGCGGCTTAGCGCCGATGAGAGAGTAAAGCACATCAAAAGTCCAAGCAAAACAGCGAGCAACAACCATTCTCTAATCAGTAGTTTTCCCATGATAACTTTGCTCTATATATTGTCCATTACAGTAACCTTCAGTCAATTAAAAACTTTGCAGCACTCATTTTCTGTTCCATGGGTTGAAATAACCTGAAATTTTTGTTTCATCGCCACGCCTAGAATAGGGATCACTAAAAGAAAAACCAATCCCGAGATACCCATAACTGAAAGAGAAAATAACACGGACATGGCTATATTCCCAATCGCTAAAGCTATAGAAAAAATGGAAGATTGCCTATGCTGAAGTAAAAATTCTATTTTAATTAAGCAAGCTTTGCTTTTAAGCAGTGAATTTATGTGCTCTATGCTTTGAACATTAGAGACTATTTCGCATCCAGAGGCAATAATACCAAAGCAATTCGCAACAACATTCAAGCTAGCATACGTCCAAAACCGCCCTGCAAAGCCAAAAAAACCTCTAGCAACAGCCGCAACACGTAGCATGCTTGCAGCAGCTGACCCTAGGTTTCTTCCTAAATCTGCACCAAGTCTTACATGAGAAAATCTCCCCTGGTACTTTCTTCGAACCATCTCAGCAGGGCCGTAAATAAACTCCTTACAATTCGATACAATCCCGACTATACTAGTCAGAAGAAATACCCCTGATATCACTCCGTAAATTCTAGAAAATAGAGTTGAAGACCTCTCCATTACTGACAATTGATCTACGGCGCTAACAGCTTCTAATCCTGCATTTTGCGTGGTATGATAATTAAACGAAAAAGAAGAGGGATATATTACATTCTGATTAAGGGATATATTTGTCACAAAGGGCTCACAGTAAGCTAAATGGAATACAACATAAAAGATCCTTCCCTTAGGAATCAATCTTTATAAAAACGACATGAGAAAACCGCTGGATTTTTCAGTCCTGCGGATGAATTATTCAGTTAAAAAATGCCCCAGTACGACTGCTAAAATAAAACAGTCCCCCTGAGGCGCTGGTAATGCGTATGAATAGCTTTGAGATAAACTATTCAATCCGACTTACTCTCGACCGGATATCGACAGGTTTAACGATTATGGCACTATTACTCCTCTCGCTTTGTTTAACCATAATCCGCAGAGCTTGCAACTGAGTCGGCATTGCAAGGTGCCTAATTTCTGTCGAATCGTCTATGGATATTTCAAGTCTCATATCCATAGTCTGGTGAAGTACTCCCTGATCTCTCAAGAAGCCCCTAAGTGTTTACCTTAGGGGAGGCTTCACCTCGGGTACATTCTAAATGCAAACAGAAGCCATCTTACAAAAGAGCTGCGAAAGAATAATTTATAAAGGCTCGCTTAGATAAAAAATCACCTAATATCCATGCGACAAGACGCGGAATGCTCCTTGACAACCATCTCATTATAAAAGTGAGAGACAATCTTGGACACAATCCACATGCTAGACAAAACTAAACCAACAATAGAAACCACTATAGGCCCACCTAAAACTAAGGACACCAACCCTATTATTGAACCGGTAATGCAAACTACATTTTTTACAATTTCGATGTAGGAATGTACATCTTTATGAAATAAATTAGTTTTCGTTTGGGGGGAAATGCTACTCGCCTGGCGCTGAACATTTCGAGCTGAGATCTGACAAACCTGACTAGTAAGATCTATAGTATTTCCTACTATATCAGTCCCAAAAAAAACACCACAGGAAATAGGAGCTGCCTTACCTAGATTTACCCAACCGGCATCATGAAAATTATTGGCGACATCTGAGACCATACAAGTAAGATCAAGCATATTTCTACATGCATTTTTTGCCACAACATCGATTTTAAGGTCTTGAGCAGACTGAGAATTAGTTCTATTACAGACCCTTCCAAATAACGAAAAAGAAGCTATAGTATCCCCTATCTGTTTAACAAGACCAAAGGCTCCTAAAAGAGTGGCTGCCTGAGAAAAAACTCCCTTCGCCTGAATTAGGTGAGAAGACTGAAAAAATTGATGCGGAATCCGTTTAAACCATTCCGTAGCATACTCTCCAACCTTTATCGCATCATAGATGCCATCAGAGGTCCCTAAACGATCAGTAAAATGAGTCCAAATGGATTTAGTATTACACGTAGAATGGGATGGTAAATAAATGGGTTGCTGCGAAGATGATACAAAAGATGGATTAATAACTACCTCCTTAAAATAACCCCAGTCCTCTAATAAGACTGGGGCTGTTTAAATTAACATAAGTTACAACTTCTTATGCAGCGGGTGTTAGCCTTGCCGTTTCAAGCTCTACAGCTCTAGGAAAGTGAGCATTGCTCGTTATATTTCTTGCTCTATCACTCGTTGGATCTACAACTCTATCGTAGAAAAATTTACCAAGGCTTACTGCAGTACCAACTGTTAGACATGCTATAATTGCTACAGGAGCTATAGGCGTTAGTAATGCTGAAACAAGACATAAAGCTCCAAGAGCTACATAAGAGATCAAGCTAATAAGACCCAGACTATTGGAAATCACTTGTTGTGTTATTTTTTCCTTAGCAAATGTACTAATACCAGCCTGAGCGTAATCAGCCGAATTTTTCATAAGCTTAATAACTGTTTCATATGTCGCCTTAACAGATCCTAAAAGAGTAGCTGTAGGGCCAGCAATTTTCACAACTTGCATAACATCATCTGGAAGCGGCATCGCTACTGCATGCGTAAATTCAGCAGCATCACAACCACTATTTACCAAGGAACAAACGCTCCCACCTACATCTAGCGTGCTCTTAACTGGAGCATTAAACTTAAATGAGGCGATTGAATTCCAAAGTTTAGAAATAGCAATTGGAATACCGATTACACTAATAGCATTTTTTGCATTTTTAGCAAGTGCGCCAACATTAGACACACCTTGTGGAGCTGCTGGATAAAAGAATTTCGCAAAAAATGTCGTTGCACTTGTAAGTTTAAACATGTTCTTAAGAAAATCAGGCCCATCCGACATTGCGTCAGAATATACTGTCCAAAGTCTACCAAATACACTTGACTGTTGAGTAGAAACGTTTCGATCAGCTATCAAACCTGTTTCACCCTGTTGTGTTAATCTAAGTCCTATTGCCGTAGCCATATTACACTCCTGTTGATTTTAAGATCTTTAAGAATCCTTAATCATAGATTAGCCAAAGATTTATGTAAAGTTTTCCACATAAAAGATAGGAAATACAAATTTATTTAATCAGGTCAATTTAGAAAGAAATATCTTAATCAGAATCGCTTTTTATCGATGAATCCCTTCAGAAAAAACGCAAGCTAACTAGACCCTACAAAGAAGAATCAGGAAGACTAAAAGAGATTTTTTGGTGAATTCCTTTCAAAAAATCACTCGCTGTCATCATTTTTTTCCCTTCGAGCTGAACATCACCAAGAGAAAGGGATCCCTGAGAACATGCAATAATTAGCTCCCTATTTAGAGAAAGGATGGAGCCCGGATCCCCTTTTAGGTCCAAGCGAACAAAAGAAGATTTTATCTTCAATCTTTTAAATTCATCACCAATTTTGACTTTACAATAAGCACCTGGATAGGGAGATAAAGCTCTTATTTTATCATGGTTTTTTTGTGCAGAATCATTCCAATTAATTTCCATATCGACAGGAAGGATCTTAGCTGCAAAGGTAACAAGATTCACATCTTGTGAAGTTTTATTTTTATAATACTGATCAAAGTCATGGATCATTTTAGGAACAAGGGTAAAACATTCCTGTAAAAGAGCCTCTTCTAGTTGTCCGAAATTCATATTTTCAGGGATAGGAACAACTGACTGGGCAAGAATATCTCCGGCATCCATCTGCCTCACCATTTCAATGATAGTAATTCCCGACTCACGAGATCCATCCATAAGACATCTTTGGATCGGAGCTGCCCCTCGATATTTAGGAAGCAAACTAGTATGGATATTAATACAGCCTTTAATAGGGATGTCTAGAATATTTTGACGGAGAATCTCTCCATAGGCGACAACAAGAAACAAATCGGCATTATAGGAGGAAAGAATCTGAGAAAACTCGAGGGTGCTCGCTTTTTCAGGCTGATGGACAGGGATTTTAGAGCCGGATTCGATAAGAAATTTCTTTACAGGAGGCGGGGAAAGGTGAAGAGAGCGTCCTTGAGGCATATCGAGCCTTGTAACAACCGCTACTATTTCAAAGGACTTTGCTAAAAGATCACTGAGGATCCGAGCCGCAAACTCTGAGGTTCCCCAGAAAACAATCTTCATAGGAGTTTTTTAACCCTTTTCTTCAAGAAGCTCTTCGAGCTCACTTATTTCCTCTTCTTCATGTTGGGATTGAGTAATCCCTTGAAGACCTATCAGTCCACGTTTTGAAGTTTTGCAGAATTCCACCCAATGCTCAATATGCTCATTTGCAGGAATTTCATTTTCAATAACATCCAAGGCTTCAGAGAGTCGCAAACCTGATCTATAGGTAATCTTAAAGGCTTTAGCAAGAGACTTTCTAATTTCTAATGAAAAATTATGTCTTTTAAGGCCCACAATGTTCAGCCCCCCTACTTTATAAGGAGAACCTGCTCCTATTGTAAAGGGTGGTACATCATTACTTATTCTACTAAGACCACCTACCATCGAATATTTTCCAATCTTAGAGAATTGGTGAACAGGTGTCATTCCCCCAATAATTGCAAAATCTTCTACGATAACATGCCCTGCAAGCATAGCTCCATTAGCCATAATAACATGATTTCCAATTTCGCAATTGTGAGCCACATGGCAATAAGCCATAAGCAAACAGTTATCTCCGACACGTACAACAGACCCTTCTTGACAGGACGAATTAATTGTTACAAACTCACGGATCTCACAATTCTTCCCAATAACCACATAGGTTGTTTCGCCTTTGAATTTTAGATCTTGTGTTTTGGTACCAATACTTGCTGAAGGCCATATTACAGTACCTTCTCCAATCGTAGTATTTCCGTCAATATAGGCAAATGATTTGATAACCACGTTATCATGTAAGGTAACATTACCTTTTACGACAGCATAGGCCTCTATTGTTACGTTACTTCCGATCTTAGCACCAGGCTCAACTATTGCTGAGGGATGAATATTAGACATGTGAATCCAACTTTAGCATGTTTAAATACTTATTTAATTTTACAACTTATCTTTGTCTACTAGAGCAAAACCGATTTCAGCTTCGACTGCAAGCTGATCATTTACTAAAGCTCTAGCGTGAACTCGTCCGCCCTTACCACTGATATGAATACCTGCGGCATGAAGCATTAGTACATCTCCAGGAACTACCGGTCTTCGAAACTTAGCACTACTAATGCTCAAAAGGACCGCTATCTTTTCATTGTATCCCTTTTGATGCACTAGAATTCCACCAGTTTGGGCAAGAGCCTCTAAAATTAGAACTCCTGGCATAATAGGAGCGTCAGGGAAATGACCTTGAAAAAACTGTTCATTGATCGTAAGATTTTTCTGTCCAATGATCACATTCTCTTCTAAGTTTATATAAACAATTCTATCAACCAGAAGGAAAGGATACCGATGTGGTAATATTTTTGAAATTTCCTTCACATTCAAAATGATAGGATGACTTGTAGTTTGCAGTGCCATCAGGATATCTCCATCTTAATGTGATTTTGTAGTTCTTTTGCAAAAGCATTATTAGCAAAATGCCCTGAGCGGATCGCAATGATATGGGCTAAAAAAGGAAAACCAATTAAGGAAAGGTCTCCAATCATATCCACAATTTTATGTCGAACCATCTCATCAGGAAATCTCAATCCTTCCGGATTCATTACTTCATCATTCTTTATGATAACAGCGTTTTCAAGACTCCCACCCTTAAGTAAGCCCTTTTCAATAAAAGGAAGAATCTCCTCGTATAAAGAAAAAGTTCTGCAGGGGGCGATATCCTTTTTAAAGGTCTCTGCATTTACCTGTACAGTAAAAAATTGCGCTTTAAGCAATTTAGAGTGTGGGTAATGAAGCGTATAACTAATGCGATATTCATCGGAAGGAATAGCTACTATATGAACATCCCCCACAGACCAGTAGAGTGGCTTAGAAATCCCATAAACAGGAACACTATCATTAAGTGCGCATAGACCCGCCTCCTCTATCATCTCCACAAAAACTTTCGAACTCCCATCAAATACAGGAACTTCAGGACCGGTTACTTGGATCAAAAGATTATCTATCCCACATGCAGCAAGCGCTGCGAGCACATGCTCAACTGTCTGTATAGAAACACCTTGATTTCCCAAAATCGTACATCGAGGAGTACCTTGTACATTCTTAAGTTGCGCTGGAAGAAGAGGCTCACCCATTACATCCATTCTTTGGAAAATTATACCATGCCCCTCAGGAGCAGGTAAAAAACATATTTCCGCTTGCGTACCGCTGAAAAGCCCTATGCCTTTCCTAGAAACTTGGGTTGCTAATGTAAAGGCTTGCTTCACACGAACGCAAGAAAGACTTTCTTTTACAATTGAAATGTCACAAGGAAACGACAAAGAATCACCTCTCACATGCGTTGGCTTAATTTTCATTTTTGAAAAAATCTATTCAATAAATTGAGTGAAATATAACTAAACAACCAATTTTGGACAAGTCAATTTTAACTCAATCATATAATTAATACTTAAAAAGACTAAAAAATAGAACCTTCGTCTCTTAAACCTAGAGCCCAGGCTAAAAAAACTAAACACAAGGCAATTAATGCAGCATCCCCCCACAAGGAATAAAGAGTCCTTATTTTATGTAAGTAAATTTTTTTATATATAACCCCCTTGGTAGCGGGAGAGCTCCAACTTTCAGGTTTCATACTGCAAATAAGATTACCTCTAGAATCAACCATTGCAGTGAGTCCCGTATTGCAGGCTCTAACCAAAGGGATCCCATTTTCAACAGCCCTGATCCTGCTATGAGAAAAATGTTGGATAGGCAAGTTAGATCCCGGATACCATCCATCATTAGTAACATTAACAAATAGCTCTGCACCTTTATTACGCGCTGCCCGCATGACTTCAGGAAAAGTTTCTTCTATACAAATGGATACGCCAGCTTTCCATTTACTACCCAAAAGCTTAGCCTCTTTTCCAGCAGTAAAGAATTCTGTAATTCCATAAGACGAAGTAAAATATTTTAAAAATTTCCAAGGGAGCATTTCAGCTAGCGGCAATAATATCTGTTTTTCATACCTACAAAAAGTTTTTGAAAAAGGAGCGAAATGAAAGGCAGCATTGTAATGCTGCTGAAGAATTTTGTCAGTCTGATCAAACCCTGCTATGATTTCAGCACTTGTAAAATTTGCAAGAGTTTGCACCCAAAATGAATTAGAGACAACCCAACTATCATCTCGGGATTCAGCAAAAGGGGGCTCAAAACTTGGAAAGTACTTAGATCCATCAACCCCTAAATGCTTCATTATTTGCTCTACATGCGCGAATGAATAAATGTAAGAATCTACTCCAAAAACTACAACTGATTCAGGTAATACTAGCAGATCAATACCCATTTCTTGATACGGAATGGCAAAGGTAAAGATCTGCTTCCATTGCACATAGGGAGAAATAAAATCTGGTGCAAATCTATGTAAAGGAATCTTTTCAGAAGGCGTCAAAGCCGGCTGCACAAGTAAAACTCTTATAGGGGAGGACGTGTCTTTAATAGATTGATCAAGACTTGAACTTAAAAATCCAAAAAAATAAGGGAAAATAGCAACCCCACACCAGAGCGCTACCCCTGAAAGCTGCATATGCCCCTTAAAAGCCCTAAAAGCCAAGGCATTGGTAAACCAAACTAAAAATGAAAGCCCAAAGATCCCAAATACGGAGGCAAATTGCATAGACGGTACGTAACAAGCAAGAGCCATTCCAGAAAAATTAAAGCTAAATCCACATAATATATACAACCTCGACCACTCAACCAAAGTTCCTAAAGAGGCAACAGCTAGCGCGGTACCAATTCTTGCTAGGTTTCTAGAAAAAAGAAATTTTGTAAGTAGAGCAAATTGCACAGCCATGAATAAGGAGATCAGGAGATAAACGACAAGGATATAGAATCCCTGATACTTAATAGAGGTAAGCCAGGAAAGCTGAACCAGTTGAACCGCAAAAAACCAAGCAGTGGAGATCAAAAATCGATTATGACCTTTGCCTCTAAAGTCCAAAAATACCCAAAAAAAAGAATATCCGATAATTGCGGCTATTGGTCCAAACAGGGGCAGCCATGCAGGCTGCCCAAAAGCCACAAAGCAGAAACCCAGAACTAGACATAGATACTTTTTGAATGCTTCGATAGTACGTCCGTAAATCTGAAAATTAAGTTCTTTTAAGCGGATAGAAGATTTAAGCTTTCTTCGCCCCTCCCTCCGCCTTGTTAAAATTGTTATTGCCAGATGAGTTATAGGCTAATAACAAAAATAAACCCCCAGCAATCCCTATATTTTTCCAAAACTGAACTAACTCTTCAACGCGAGCAAGCCCAGTTTTATCCCAGAAATTATGAATTATAACTGTCACCGGGATAAGGAACAATAATAGAAGAAAAGCTCCAAATCTAGCTTTCCATTGGAATAGGACACAAATCCCACCTAGCAACTTCAGAAAAACTGCTGCAGCAAAAAAAATACTTAACTTAGGGACTATAACTGCGATTGCATCAAGAATAAAACGATTGCCACTTCCGGATTGCAGCATTGTTGTAAGGGTCGTAAATGCGAATTCTTCTTGAGAATTCCACTGAATAATGTCTTGCATAGCGGTAAAGATGAATATCCCGCTCAAAAACAATCTACCTATAAATGCGAAAATGGACTGCATACTCAACCTCCTCAAGTTTCAAATATTATCATATATAAAAGATCGCTCTCTTTAAATCACTTATTTCCTATTTGTCAATCATTGACTATTTAACCGGAACAGCGTAAAATTCCAGCAATTTTTACTAGAAAAGGCAAATTAAATGAGCAAATATTTTAGAGAATTACATCTATTTTCAGTTTTAGAAAAATTCTCCGCACAGGGGTTGCCACTTGATATTTGCATTCGCAATTATTTCAAAGTCCATAAATCCATAGGTTCCCACGACAGACGATTTCTTGCTGAAACAATTTACAGCATGTTTAGATGGCTCGGATTAATCGACTATCTCTGCACCAAAGATCATAGCTGGGAAAGAAGGTACGAAATATTTAAAGATCTCGATCTTAATGCAGCAAGAAACGCACCGAATCTACCAGCTCACGTATCTGTCAGCTTTCCTAGAGGCTTATTTGACGTCTTAAAAGATGGTCTTGGAGAAGCTGCAGCTAAAGAATTCTGTCTTATTAGTAATGCACCAGCACCAACCACAATCCGAGCAAACCCCTTAAAAGGTGATCGAGATTCCCTCTATAACAAGTGGAGAAACAAATACGATGTATCTCTATGCACAGAATCTCCCCTTGGTATTGTATTCAATAAAAGAGAAAATTTTTTCGGCATGCCAGAATTTAAAGAAGGATATTTTGAAGTACAGGATGAAGGGAGCCAACTACTTGCTTTTCTAGTTCAAGCGCAGCCAGGTCAACAAGTATTAGATTTTTGCAGTGGTTCTGGAGGGAAAACTCTAGGATTTGCCCCTTTCCTCAAAGCCTCTGGCCAAATCTACCTGCATGACATCAGACCTGTAGCCCTTGTAGAAGCCAAAAAAAGACTAAAAAGAGCAGGGATACAAAACGCACAAGTACTCCCGCATGATGACCCTAAAAAGAAACGTCTTAAAGGTACAATGGACTGGGTACTCGTTGATGGCCCCTGCAGTGGAACTGGAACTCTTCGAAGAAACCCTGATATGAAATGGAGATTTGACCCAAAAAATCTAATCTCTTTACAAGCTGAGCAAAGACAAATCTTTGCAGAAGCTCTTGAATTTGTTAAGCCGGGTGGGAAAATCATCTACGCTACTTGCAGCATCTTACCTCTAGAAAATGAAGAACAAATGCAGTACTTTTTAAACAGCCATCCCATTAAACTAGTTGGAACCCCATTAAAAACATCCCCAGCACCTGGTGGCATGGATGGTTTTTATGGTGCTGTTTTTGAAAAACAAAGCATTTAGACTCTTATCTTTTTACTAAAATAGTAGTTTGGTATACTCGGGGCGCAAATAGCAGATTCAAGGAAGATTCACATGAGACACAGTTTATTTATCACCACTTTATCGGTATTCACCTTAACTGCAGGATTGCAGGCTAACATGCCCCTGATGGATTCTAATGAATCCTCCCAACATTTAGCGGTAAACAACCGGATTTTAGCAAAAGTAAATGACAAAACTATATCCGTGCTTGATGTCATGAAAAAAATGGATGTCTTTTTAACAAGATATTATCCTCACCTATCTGACTCTACTCCTGCCCGCTATCAATACTTTAGCTCTCAATGGAAAGATGCCTTATCGCAGATGATCGATAACGAATTAATGCTCGCAGATGCTGAAAAACTCGAACTCAAAGTAACAGATGCAGAGGTTAGGGAAACTATTATTGAAAGATTTGGACCTAATATCATGGCCTCCCTCGACAAACTGCAGTTGAATTATGAAGAAGCTCGTAAAATGGTGCATACAGATATTATTGTAGAAAAAATGACATGGTACCGGATCCATTCAAAAGCTCTACAAACAGTTAATCCCCAAGATATTAAAATTGCTTATCAAGATTATCTTAAAAAAAATCCCCCTCAAGATAAATGGGAATACCAAGTTCTTTCTATCAGAACTAAAAATGATGATCTCGGTCAAGCTGTTGCGCAGCAAGCCTATTCCATTCTTCAGTCTACAAAACAAAGCTTACCAGAAGTTCTTGAAAAAATCAAAAGTGAGCTTACAGAAGATTCAGATATCACCCTGGCTGTATCAGAAGAATTTAAAAATGATGCAAAGACGATATCTGATGCACATAAGCAAGTACTTCTGAACCTTGTCATAAATTCTATTAGCCAACCTGTAAGACAGCTAAGCCGTACAGACCAAAGTGTGGTATTTCGTATATTTCATTTAAAGAACCGCTCTAAGATTCTCCCTTCTTCCTTCAATAAAATCTCAGATAAACTCAAAGATGAGCTTTTGCAACAAGCTGTTGCAAGGGAATCGAAGGTTTATATTGAAAAACTAAGAGAAAAATTTGGATATGACAGTCGGTCTATGCAAGAAAACATTCCAGATGACTTTCACCCCTTTATGCTGCAATGAAGAAAATTAGCAGCCCCTCAATTCTTCAAGAATTTTTAAACTCCCATGGAATGAAAGCTAAAAAGCATTCTTCCCAAAACTTTCTTATAGATGGCAACATCATACGTAAGATTGTCGCAGCGGCAGGAGTAGAAAAGGGGGACATCGTGTTAGAAGTTGGGCCTGGGCCTGGAGCATTAACACAAGAGATGCTTGCAATCGGAGCTACTGTTATCGCGGTAGAAAAAGATGCAGCACTTGCTGCGGCTCTCCTCAGACTTCAAACTGATGATGGTAGACTCCAGGTCATCGAGCAAGACTTCTTAGAATTCCCCCTAGACACGTACTTTTCCGGTCTATTGAAAGATGGACAGAAAATAAAGGTAGTTGCAAATCTTCCTTATCATATTACTACACCCATCATAAGTTACTTGCTTCCTATGCAACAACATATTGAAAGCATGACGCTAATGGTACAGAAAGAAGTGGCAATGAGATTTGTAGCGTCAAAAGGGACAAAAGATTACAGCAGCTTTACCCTCTTTATACAACACTATGGCAAAGTAAAATATTGCTTTACAGTAGAGCCCACTTGCTTTTATCCACGACCCACAATTCAATCTGCTGTAGTTCATTTTACCCTTGAAGAGAGAGCTCCCATAGAAAATGAAGAGTCTCTATTTACCCTGATTCGCACTTCATTCCGTAAAAGAAGAAAAATGATGAGAAGTTCCCTAAAAGAACTGTATCCTGCAGAAAAAGTTGAAAATGCGCTTACTGCCATAGGAGTAAATCCTCTAGCAAGGCCAGAGGAACTTTCTCGTGATGACTTTGTTAAGCTACACAGCCACTTTCTTTCTTCGTAGAGCATACGCCAGCATTACGAACGTAGCTCCAAACGCTACAGCAATCCAATGTCTCTTTTGATAAATTACTACACGAGCAATCACAGCATATTGCGATATTATATGTGCAATCGTAGGGGATACATTTTTCTTAGCAAGGAGAGGCTCTGTTAAAACAATCTTTCTATTTTCATCAAGCACCTGAATTTCTCCTACAACCTGCCCCTGCGCAATGGGCAAAGAAACTTTATACCACTCAAGTTTAGCTTCTAGATTAACCTCTTCAGAAGGATAATACTCAATAACAACATCTCGCTGTAAATGGGCTTCTAACGGCGTTTCAGCCCCTTTTACTGTTGCAGAAAAAAAATCATGCATTTTCGAAAAAAGCTTTCTATCAACTTTTACCTCATTGAATGCTGCCTCGAAAAGAGAGATACATGATCTATAGCGCTCCGTCATATCCTGACAATTAAGAACAACGGCAATTACCCTACGCCCATCTTTCTCTGCTGCTGCAACAAGATTGCTTCCCGCATCAACAGTATAGCCCGTCTTTACTCCGATAGCATGTGGATAATAATGCTTGCCCGGTTTGAGAAGTGCATTAGTTTGTACAAGAATCGATTCCTCTTGCTTATTGGTCTTTGGCCGAGTGTACCTAGTGGATTTTACAACTTCTCGAAAAAAAGGGTATTTCATAGCAACATATGCCATTCGGGACAAATCATAAGCAGTAGTCAGATGCCTAGAGTCAGGAAGCCCATGTGGATTAGCAAAACAAGTGCTTGTACAACCTATAGATCTCAAATAGGCATTTACCTCTTCCATGAATTTTGGAACAGTACCAGAGACATGCTCCGCAATAGTATTTGCTGAATCATTTCCTGAACAAACAAGAAGACCGTAAAGTAGCGCTTTTAGGGAAATAACCTCCCCCGCCTTAAGGGACATATGGCTTCCTCCAAATTCCAACCTATGAGAGGGGTGCTTCCCACTGTTTCTTCGAACAGTCGCAGTTACAGCGCCAACTGCATCATAAGTCACCGTTATCATGTCTGTTAAATGAGCCCCCTGTTTATGAAGAGCATAAAGGGCAGTTGCAATTTTTGTAGTACTTGCGGGAAAGGTCTGCAAATAAGCATTTTTTTCAAAAAGTACAGATCCAGTATCCGCACTAATCAATATTGCAGAGGGAGCCGGGATATCACAGCGAAGAGGCCTTCCAGCAAAAAGCTCTACCGAGCCAAAGGGGGATATAAGGAAAAAAAATATAACCAATGAATTTCTTAAACTGTTTATCATAAATATCTTACTGATTGTTCTTTAAAAATTTTAGTTAAAAACCAATATAATCCTCTAAAAAAATAATGCACCCTAAAGGAGATTGTCTTTGAAAAAAAAGGCGATCTTATCAATGTTAAGGTTTTAGTTGACATCCCTACAAATCCTAGGGTTTCACGTTATTTTTATGCAAGGGACTGTAAATGCAACAAGGAAAAGGCTAATGATCAATCCCGGTACGCTAGATGATTCTTATAAGGAATTCACTCAAAATTTTTCTAAGTGGGTTCCTGACGGCGTAATTTCCATAAATCTTCAATTACTCTTTGATCTTGGATTACTCAATACTGCAGATCTTGACCAGGCTACCCCAGATAATCTCTCCCACCAATTCCATGTCATAGAGACTAATGAAAAAGTCACACTCTATAATGACCAATTTTCCATTTGGATAATCCCGCAGAGCGAACAAGAATCTCCAAGTACAATGGTAATGATTGCACTTTTACAAAACAAAAAACCTCATCTTGAAATGGTTTATACAACCACAGGCGTCTATAATACACCCAGATACATCCTAAAAGTTCTTCAACATTTTCTCACAGAAGTCTTGGATACGGAAGCTGTAATCACATCAATCGGAAAAAAGAAATAACTAATCTACGTAGAGCTTATTAATTACACTTTGCATGATTCTTTGAGAGATTCCCCTATATAGATTAGGTGAAGCATCGTCGTGAGCCCCTTCAACAGCATTAAGTTGTCCATAAGAATATCTTATCGTCGGAACAGTTCCATAGGGAGTTGTCGTGCTTAAATCATCCGGCGACCCAGAATCTACATAGTCATAGTCTACAGAGGCCTTTATGGGTATTGGGCCAAATAATACTTCTCCTGAATGAGCATCGAAAAGAGTTACTTGCGTTGTTATATTTCTTCTGTTCTCTATAGAAAGTATATTCGGTTTCCTGGCTCCAGTGACTGTATCTCTATCATACCGATACCCTACCCTATTATTGGCATCAGACAATATGACAACCTGGAGCATGAGATCTCCTCCCGATTGAACACAGGTAAAGCGACCAGAGCTTGAAAAAATATTAGCGAGTTCATTATTCAATAAGGCCTCAGGATCTCCCTGTATATAAGGGATGCTGATAGACACCCTGTCCCCTTCATACGTAGTAGGAGTAAAATGATAACCACAAGAGGAAAAAAGTGTCGCTAATGCAAAAGCAACAATTGCTTTACTAAGCACTACCCTCTCCTGACAAAGACTCGGGGGCTATATTTGAATCCTCTTTAGCCTTAGATGCCTGCTCTATTTCCGCTACTGAATCTACCGCAGAAGACAGTTGAATATTATCTGAGGCCTCTACTTTAACAACATCATCTTGAACTTCGGGAAGGGTTCGCATATCACGATATGGCTTATTATGCTTCTTCTCCAAGTAGGCAAGGCGCTCTTCAGAACTATTTGCAGTCTTTGTTTTTGGATACTTTGCTAAGATCTTATTGTAATAAATAGCAGATGCATGGGGCTTCTTTGTTCGCTCATAGAATCTAGCTGTTTCATAAAGATTATCTGCATAAATTTCCCGCATTTCTATGAGCATATTTTCTGCTTGAACAATTCTTGGTTCATTAGGAAAGTCTGCGGTAAATTTTTTAAAATTAATCTCTGCAAGGTCTAGGAAGTCAGGATCTGGATACTCATTTTTACATTCTTTTAAATATACCTTTCCAATACCTATATAACTTTCACAAGCAAGCGGATGCTTAGTGAACTTCCGGATAAGTATCTGATAAGTCTCTATACTTAGCTTATAGTCTTCTTCCGCAGCTAAAAGCTCCCCCTTCCCAAATAAAGATTGTATAGCAAGTTCATGGTGAGGAAGGGCCGATATAACTTCATCGTAAATTTCAATAGCTTCTTCTGCAGCCGGCATCCATTTAGGCATACTTTCTAAACCAAGAAGATGCTTTCTCTCCCCATTTTGAAATTTATCTGCTATAGCAAATTTATATTTAATAGCTTCTTCAAAAAACTTAGGAGCAGACTGTTTTTTTAAATATTGAGTCAGTTGTTTATTTGCCATTTCAAGCTCACCAAGATGATAAAAACCGACCCCTAGGTAATACTGAGCAATCGATGTAAATGGACTCTCAGGAAAATTTTTAATAAGTATATTGGACTGAAGAACAAGGTCTTCCCAACGACTCTGTTCTAACGCCTCAAGGGCTGAACTATAGTGTTCTTGTACCGACATCGTCGCAAGCTCGTGGGTCTGGATTAGCTTTCCATCCTTAATAGTATAGGCGGCTCGTACAGGCATAGAAGTGAGCATTGCTCCGGCAACTAGAGAGGCGAGGATAATAATTCTCATAAAACTCCAATTTTTTGGAACCTAAGTTAATACATCTGCAAAAAAAAATCAACTTACTTAAAATCGATTTTAACCGATTTTACAGAAATTATTTGTTTTAATTTTTCCTCTAATTGAGGAGTTAAAGATACGCCCCAATTTTCTTCAATCCTGATACTGCCAATCGATTTTTCTCCAGAGACAAATTCAATGCGTACAGGAGAACTTCCTGAAGAAGACCTAAATAGCTCTTTCAGGGCAAGTATATGACTGTGCCGTATCTCATCGGCATCTACCTTAAGGTAGAGTAGCGCGGGTAGCTTTTTCACTTCTTTAATTTTTTCCACGGTCTTAGCTTCCGTTTTGGCCTTGGGATTCTTTTCTCTTAATTCAAAAAGCTTAACCTGCACTTTAGCCTTATCATAGGCATTGTCACACGCGGTAATCATAGCTCCATCTACTTTTGTGAGATCCTCAATCCACTTGCATTGCAACTTCATCTCCGTCCCTTCTTTTTCAATAAGCAAGACAGCATACAAAAGTTGATTTTCCACAAGAAGGTGATGCTTCTCTTCATACATTTCAGGCCAAATGGGCAACTCAAATCTTTCTATCCCATCGCTAACTGTTAAAATAGCAAATTTCTTTTGCGATTTTGCAGATATTTTTACTGAGGCCGTTTCTACGATAAAAGCCGCCCGACAAAGGGCGTTTTTATCCAACATCTCAAAATCGGCAAACGGACAGCAAGAAAGTCTTTGCAGCATGTTTTTGTAGTCATCTAGAGGATGTCCCTGCAAGTAAAATCCAAGTAATTCATATTCTCTTTTTAGAATCTCTAATTTTGTTTTTTCATTTTTTACAGGAGGTGGATATGTATACTGATCATCTTTCTCTTCTTGCATAGAAGAAAAGAAATCGATGATTCCCTTGGAGGCTTCCTTTTGCTCTCTAGTTGCCACAAGAAACATTCCATCAACACTTTCCATAAGAGCCTGGCGTGACCAGGAAGTAAAATCAAAAGCTCCGACCTCTATTAGATGCTCAATAACTTTTTTCCCTACTTTTTTGATGTCTATTCGGCGGATAAAATCGTAAAGAGAAGCAAAATAGCCCTTCGAAGAGCGCTCTTGTAAGATGCAATCTACTACACCCTCACCGACTCCCTTGATCCCGGACATGGCAAAGCGGATCCCCTTTATCGTTGCGACAAATTCCTTCCCGGACTCATTTATATCTGGTGGCAAGATAGCAATTCCCATCGCTTTTGATTCACGAATTACCTTCGCAACCTTTGCCGTATCATCACTATCGGAGGTCATTAAAGCCGCCATCCATTCCTTTGGATAGTTTGCCTTAAAATAGGCCGTTGCATAAGTCAAATATCCATAGGCAGCTGCATGCGATTTATTAAATCCATAAGAGGCAAACTTTTCGATTTTATCAAAGATGTGCATAGAAAGTTCTTCGCTGATCCCATTTAACAAGGATCCCGCCTTGAATTTCTCTCTCTGATTTGCCATCTCTTCTTTATCTTTCTTTCCCATGGCACGTCGCAAAACATCTCCTTCCCCAAGCGTATACTTAGCTAGACGGCTTGCAATCTGCATGACCTGCTCTTGATACACCATAATACCATAGGTCTCTGCAAGGATATCAGCCATTAAAGGATGGTCTATATCAATGGGCTCTTTTCCGTGCTTACGATTGCAAAAAGAAGGGATCATCTCCATAGGACCTGGTCTATATAAGGCTCCTACCGCAATAATCTCTTCAAATTTATCGATATGAAGTTGTTTAGCAAGCTCTTGCATACCACCAGACTCAACCTGAAATATACCAAGCGTTTTGCCTTGTGTAAGAATTTGGAAAGTAGGCAAATCGTCCAAAGGAAGATTCACCCAATCAATTTCTTTGCCTACGCTTATTTTTATCGCATCAACAGCCTTTTGGATTGATGTCAGCGTTTTAAGGCCTAAAAAGTCAATCTTAAGCATTCCTACGGCTTCAACCGGTTTCATGGAAAATTGGGTAACAGCTATCTCTGAGTCTTTAGGCATACATAGAGGAATATGATCCATCAAAGGATCTCCTCCTATGATGAGACCTGCTGCGTGAATGCCCGTATTGCGAACCGAACCTTCGAGTTTTAATGCGAGATTAAGCAAGTTTTGTGTCTCAGGATCTGTTTCGTACTGATTCCTTAGATCTGGATCTATCTCTAAAGCCTTCTCTAAAGTAATTGTTGGATCTTCAGGCACAAGTTTAGCTATTGCGTTGACCTTTGGAAGGGGGACACTGAGCACCCGGCCAACATCTTTAATTGCCATCTTAGCTTTCATAGTACCAAAGGTAATAATCTGAGCCACACGGTCTTTCCCGTATTTTTTAACGGTGTATTCAATAACCTCCTGCCTTCTCTCCATACAAATATCCACGTCGATATCGGGATAGGAAATCCTTTCAGGATTAATGAATCTTTCGAAGAAAAGATGGAACCTTAACGGTTCAATATCTGTAATGCCAATCAAATAGAGAATAATCGAGCCGGCTCCTGACCCTCTACCGGGGCCAACAGGAATCCCCTGTTTTTTAGCCCAAGCAATAAAATCATAAACAATCAATAAGTAATCGCACATTCCCTTCGATACTATGATTTCCAATTCATACTTCAAACGATCCCGAACTACTGTCATTGGATCTTTACCCGGGTACTTCTCTTGGACCTTCTCAAGATGATATGGCTGATATCTTTTTGCTATCCCCTCCTCGCATAACTTGATAAGAAAGTTTGCAGCTTCCTTTATCCTTTCCTCAGATGTCATTTCTTTCCCTTCAAGGTGAGGGGGGATAAATACAGGGTAATACTTAGCATTAAAATCAAAGTCAAAAGAGCACTTTGCAGCGATCTCTCCCGTCGAAGCAATTGCTTCAGGGACATCTGAAAAAAGAATTTCCATTTGCTCTGGAGATTTAAAATAGAACTCGTGAGAGAAGTACACTTCCCGCTTAGGATTTAGCGTCCTTGACTTAGGATTCCCATTAGAATCTCTTTCCCAAATCTCACAAGGCTCCCCTGATTGAATATTGAGTAAAATCTCATGCGCCCTCCAATCTTCTCTTTCCAGGTAATGCACGTCATTGGTGGCAACAAGGGGGATTTTCAACTCTTTTGAAAAAGCGATTAGACGGTCATTTACCTTTTCTTGATTTCCGATAAATTCAATATGCTTTTGATAAAGCCACGGCTCATCCATAAGTAGATCTTGAGTAATTTGAGCGTCTGTCATCTTGTGTCTTTGTAGCTCTAAATAATAATCAGATCCAAATACTCGATGATACCATTGAATCTCCTCGAGACATTCTTTTTCTTTACCAGCAATAATAAGAGATCCTACACTACCACCTATCGATCCAGAGAGACAAACAAGCCCCTCTGAATGCTCCTCCAGAAGGTTTTTGTCTATCCGTGGGGTATAATAAAAACCTTGCATATGAGCTAGTGAGCTGAGCGTACAAAGATTCTTGTACCCCACTGCATTTTTAGCTAAAAGAACTACGGGGTATCCTGCAGAAAATCCAGGAAATCTTTTTTTATCCATTCTTGAAAATGGAGCTACATAAAGCTCACATCCAATAATGGGCTTGATTTTTGCATAAGAACATGCCTTGTAAAACTCAACTGCCGCATACATGTTCCCCTGATCTGTAATAGCGAGACTGGGTACGGAAAAGCTTGCCGCCTTTTTTACCAGACCACTAATTGATGCTGTAGAATCTAGGATAGAATATTGAGAATGTTGATGAAGCGGAACCCAAGCCATAAAAAAACCTGTATGTTGAGAAAGTATGGCTTATGATAATGATGCGTTGTTAAAAGGGGAAGCTTTTCTTAAAGCTTCCCCTTGTCTATAGATAAAGGTCACCCTTTTACAGAAACTTCTTTCGAATCGGTAACATCTAAACTTTCTTCTGCTGCACCGAGGTATTTCGAATTTGATTTTATCCCCCATAGAGGAAGTAAAAGCAGAACAGAAATAAGACCGCAAGCTCCAAGAACTACAAAGAAACCGTACCAGCCCCATTCCTGCGTCATCTTCCCTAAGGGATATCCAGCGGTTGCAGCACCGATATAGGCGACCCAACCGACAAAGCCAGTAGCTGTTCCTGCAGCTTTTTTATGAGACATCTCAGCTGGCGCCATACCAATCAACATCTGCGGGCCAAAAATTAAAAAGCCGATCGTAAACATAATCGCCGAATCTATAAACATAGCTCCAGCGGGAGATAGCCAAAGGGCAGCAATGGCAAATACCACTGCAAAACTAAATAATATACATATAGGAACTCTTCTTCCCTGGAAGATCTTATCAGAGGCCCATCCAGCAGCCAGGCTTCCAAATATCCCCCCAACCTCAAACCAACAAACACAAGCACCCGCAGCTATTAAGGAATACCCCTTAGTCTCTACAAGAAACAAAACACTCCAGTCGTTAATTGCAGTACGAATTACGTAAACGAAAAAGTAAGAGATCGCCAGTACCCAAATATACTTGTTATTTAGGACATAGCTAAAGAGAATTTCTTTTACCGAAAGTTCTTTTTCCTGGGCGTTGTGATCTGCGGAATCAGGATAGTCATTTTTGTATTTTTCGATCGTTGGAAGGCCCAGTGACTGTGGCGTATCTCTTAATCGATTCATCAAAAAGAATCCTACGACAATACACATGCACCCAGGCACATACATAGCAAAACGCCAACCCCAAAACTGAGCACAGAATGCAGCAATAAGGGGTATAAGAGCTCCACCTACGCTATGGGATGTGTTCCAAACCCCCCACCAAGTACCTCTTTCTTTTTGGGAATACCAATGAGTAAGAAGTCTAGCACAAGGAGGCCAACCCCACCCTTGAAAGATTCCATTAAATCCCCAGAAAATAGCGAAGAATAGGATAGATGATGTCAGCCCGAAGAAAATATTAAAAACCCCGGTCAAGATAAGACCCGTAGCCATGAAAAACCGAGGATTAGATCTATCCCCTAATATCCCGCTTAAGAATTTACTGAGACCATAAGTAATAGAAAGTATACTACCTAGAATCCCGAGCTGCGTTTTATCAAAACCAAGATCCTGCATAAGGGCAGGCATAGCGAAGGTAAAACTTTTCCTTGTGAAATAGTAAAAAACATACCCGATGTACATCCCGTAAAATACACGGAGACGCCAATAACGATATTCCTTCTTTACCAGTTCAGGATCGTCAATCTCCTTCCTATGAGGAGCAGGTCTTAAAAAGTTGAGTATACTCACGCAAATTCTCCAGATTTACCAAAGATTATAAAACATCGAGGACATTAAAAAGAAACAGTATCATATGTCAACGAATTTTTACTTTTAAAATTATTAGTAATAGAAGATAATCAGGATATCCTATGAACGAAAATCAACATTTAAACGGCTAGAAATGAGCAGCTTTCAAAACCCGATCCAGAGAAGTGAAGACGGTGGCATAGAGAAACCACAAGCTATTTCCCCTATAGAAAAAGACAAAAAAGAAAATAAAGACTATAACGAAACCCCCGAAGAACTCTGGGAAAACGAGCAAGCAAGGTCTGTGCTCATAACCACCCTATTCTCGACCATCAAGAAACTTATTAATAAACTGGGAACCTCGAGTGATTTAGAACTCACAAACCCTGATGTATTAAAAAAAGATCTTGAATCCATACGAGATCTATTGCAATCTTTATGCCATAACGATGAAAGTCATAATGCAGAATTTCTCTACAACCTCTCTGAGCTTTGGCATGGACTGCTTTCCGATTTTGGTAACGTCGACATATCGAGCAAAGACAATTTATCGATTGCACATAAAATCAGCGCACTAACTACTGACATCCTCAATTTCCCTCCTGAAGAAGACCACTCCCTCGGATATTACCTAACAGAGCATGCAGGAAGGGAATGGATCCCATTCCCCCTCATGGATCTACTGCAAGATCTCCACAGAGAAAACCAAAAAGACCCAGAAAATAGCAAACTAAACTTTTGGATAGCCGCTCTTAATAATATCATCGACGATTTAGATTCTTTAGGTAACCTCACTTAAGGCAAAAAACCACCTTACTCGATTTTAATTACTTTACTCATTTAGACCTGCCCGCTTATATTTTCAGTCTTAAAGATACTAAAGGCTTAAGCTATGCAATATACCATTCCTAAAGGGGTATTTGATATACTTCCCCAAGATCCGGACGCTGAATACTCTTGGAGAAACTCCGATCGGTGGCAATACATCGAAATGGTCATAAGAAATACTTGCGCTACATACGGTTACAAAGAAATTCGCACTCCCATATTTGAGCGCACCGAACTCTTTATCCGTGGCGTTGGAGAAGGATCAGATATCGTCTCCAAAGAAATGTACACTTTTATCGATAAGGGAGAGCGTTCGATGACCCTCCGCCCAGAAGGAACTGCAAGCCTTATGAGAGCCTTTGTTGAAAACAAGCTATACACACAACCAACTCTCCATAAATATTTTTATATAGGCCCTATGTTTCGCTACGAAAGGCCTCAGGCAGGAAGATATCGGCAGCACCACCAATTTGGAGCAGAGGCACTCGGCATAGATAAACCAGAGCAAGATGTTGAACTCATCGACCTAGTCTGCACACTTTACAAAAAACTAGGACTCAAAAATCTCAAAGTTATGATTAATAGCGTCGGTAATTCAGAAGCTAGAACAAATTTCAAAAATTCATTAAAAGTTTTTTTAGAGCCAAAATTTGATCAACTTTCAGAAGATAGCAAAATACGGTTTCACAAGAACATTCTTCGGATCCTAGATTCCAAAGACCCAAATGACCAAAAACTCTTGGAAGGAGCCCCCTCCATTCTCGATAGCTTAAATTCCACGGATGCTCTGCATTTTGAAACTGTCTGCTTGCTGCTTACAAAACTCGGAATCAACTTTACCGTGAATCCTCGCCTTGTAAGAGGTCTTGACTACTACAACAAAACAGTATTTGAAATTGCATCCTATGATCTAGGAGCGCAAAACAGTCTTGGCGGTGGTGGTAGATACGATGGATTAACGGAAACGATAGGTGGACCTCATATTCCATCCGCTGGGTTTGGCACAGGACTTGAAAGAGTCTTGCAAGCTATGGACAAACAGCAAGTGCACTTCCCCTCACCTCCCCATCCAATCCTCTTTCTCATCCCGATGGGAGAAGCTGCAAAACAATTTTGCTTTGAACTTATCTGCAGTTTAAGACACCAAATGATCCCCTGCGAGATGGATCTTTCTGGGAAAAAAATGCAAAATGGCTTGCAAATGGCAAACCACGTAAACGCTGAGTATTGCATGGTTATTGGTGACCAAGAATTAGAATCCCAAAAATCTGAACTTAAAAATTTAGCGACTCGTCAATCAGTTGAAGTCCTATTTTCAGAACTACCAGAAAGAATTAAGGAATTACATCCTAGCTAAAAAAATATACCCCCCCCTGATCTAAGGAAATTACTTGGCTATAAATTTCCTATAGAATAAAATGCGCTTATCATTATTGGAGAAAAAATATGAAAAAGATGATTTTGGTTTCGACTTCTTTACTTGTTAGTTTATTTTCAACAGTCACTGGTGAAGAGGCTGAAACAAAAGCTATCCCAGCGGCAAATGACTCAACTGAGCCACAAATAGAAAAAATTTCTGAAGCATTTGGACATCTTATCGGAAAAAATCTTGAATCTTTAGGATTCCAATTTGATCTCCATGCAGTTGTTCAAGGCCTTAAAGACTCCTCTGCTGGAAAAACTTCTCCTATGACTGAAGTAGAGTGTATTCAAGCAATTACCTCGATACAAGAAGCAGCTTTTAAAGAACAGGCTAAAATAAATCTTGCTAAAGCTGAAGAATTTCTTAAGAAAAATAAAAAATCTAAGAATATGGTCTCTTTAGAAAAAGGCAAAATCCAATACAAAATCGAGAAAGAAGGTCTAGGTGGCAGCATCGAGCCAACCCTTGCTCCCATTATTCGTTATGTAGGTAAATTTATAGATGGAACTGAATTTGGAAGATCCCAAGAAGATGAACCTATTTCCTTAGGGGAAATGATCCCAGGGCTACAGCAAGGTATGACAGGAATGAAAGAAGGGGAAAAAAGAACCATCTATATTCACCCTGAACTTGCTTATGGCACAAGAGGGACTCTTCCTCCTAACTCCCTTCTTACTTTTGAAATCGAGCTTGTAAAGGCCGATTCGGCTCCTAAGCTAGAAAACACTGATTACTCAAGTCCAAATGAAAAAAATCCAGAGATCGCATTTCCAGTGCAAGCAGAAAATGCTCTTCGTTAGTAACCAAATTTTTTCAGCGGCTGTATGAAAGTCATCCTTTATCAGCCGCAAATTCCTCAAAACACCGGAAATATTGTAAGAACATGCAGTGTTACCGGCAGCGATCTCATCCTCACAAAACCTCTTGGCTTTAGCACCTCTAATCGCTTACTAAAAAGAGCTGGCCTCGATTATTGGGAAGGTGTCGATGTACAAATCATCGAAAGTCTCGAAGAGTATTTACTAAAATGTGATAAGAATTTTTATTTTTTTTCAAGCCATGCTAAAAACTTGTACTCGGAAATTGACTATTTTCCGGACGATATTTTGATTTTCGGGTCCGAAACAGCAGGTCTTAACCCTTATTTTCTCACAAAATATCCCGAAAAATTCTACACCCTTCCTATGAAAGAAAATTCTCGTTGCCTGAATTTAGCCAATACTGTTTCGATAGTGTTATACGAAGCATGGAGACAGCAAGGCTTTTCTACTTAGGTAAACGATGCATTTTTTTAAAATTTCCCTGGCTCTTCAAATGGCCATTGCAACTGTATTAGGAATTATCTGTGGCCTATTTTTAGGCGATATATGCTCTGTTTTTGCCCCATATGGGTCAGCTTATATCATGCTACTTAAAGCTACAGCCATTCCCTACCTTATAGTCGCAATCATTCATGGTATTGGTCAGTTAAGTACATTTCAGGCTAAGTCAATCCTTAAAAATGGAATGCTATTTATTGGTCTAACATGGCTTATTAATATTTCCATGGTCTATTTAGTGTACTTTGCCTTTCCTCAGCCGAAAGGGACCCAAGCAGGATATATTTCTACAGAAGCTCCTAAGATAAATTTTGCAGAACTTCTCATACCCGAAAACATATTTTACGACCTTGCTAACAATATAATTCCTGCTATTGTCATTTTCTCTTTATTCATTGGTATTGCTCTCATGCATATCAAAGAAAAAGACACTCTGATGCAATCCCTAAAAAACCTGGTTGAAGCAATTACCCGGATTACAACATGGATTGCAAGAATTACACCACTTGGTACCTTCCTTATCATCGCAAACCAAGTGGGTACGATCCAGTTCTCGACGATTAAACAAGTAAGCACTTACATCATTCTTTATATCATCTGTAGCTGCGCTATCTTGTTTTGGATATTTCCACGTATTACCAATATGCTAACTCATATCAAAGCGTCTCGTTGGATTAAGCTTCTATCTCCTATTTTGATACTTGCCTATACGACAAACATTGTAATTGTCTGTATACCCTATATCATTGAACTGCTGCGCAAAGAAGCTCAGGCATTAGAACCCTTTGACGATAAAACACAGACTCAAATTCAAGGAACAGTATCTGTTGTATTTAACCTACCCCTAGGGTCTTTATTCATTACCATTTTTGTATTTTTTACTTCTATCTTCTACAACCACGTTCTCAGCATTCCTAGTCAAGTTGAGCTTTTCCTAACTTCTTTTTTAACAAGTCTCGGAGCTGTAGGAATTGGATCATGGATTAATAGCCTTACCTTTATGCTTGATTCCCTGGGGCTGCCTCTTGAAGCTGTGAATCTATATCTTACAGCTTTACCCTTTACATCCGGCTTCCAAGCAACGATATCAGCTATGCAAATAGCAACACTTTCTTTCTTAATCACCCTAGCCTGCCGAAGACATATTCATGCTACCTATGGTAAAGTGATTAGACAAAGTCTTGTTACGATAGCACCCGTATTTCTTTTATTTTTTGCATTAAAAATTTATTCCCCCTTGCCTGAGATCAAAAGCATCAAAAAAAGCATTTATGAATTAAGCATTTCTTCTAGTACTCAGGTGACAATCCACGAAACAGCAACTATCCAGGAAGACCTCTTAGAAGGGGAAGACACCTTTAGACGGATCATGCGCACAAAAAAACTACGGGTCGGCTACGTCGCAAAAACACCTCCCTTTAGTTTTAAAAACCATGATGACCATCTTGTAGGGTATGATATAGCCTTTGCCTATGAACTAGCTTACGACCTTGGCTGTGAATTAGAGCTTATTCCGATGAGCTATAGCACTCTTATAAAAGACCTGAAAAATGATGTTTTCGATATTGCGATGTCAGCTGTATCTATTAGTGAGGACAGACTTATCTATCTATCCTTTACACAGCCCTATATGAAGCCAAGATTTGTTTTTGTAACTAGCGAAAAAAACAAAAAAATATTCTCATCTCTCGATCTAGTACAAGTTGAGACCAAATGGAAAATTGCTGTTTTAAAAGGATCTTCCTATGAATCTATTGCTAAGGAATTATTCCCCTATCATCAAATTATTCTGTTATCAAGTTATGAAGATTTTGAAAGCTCCCAAGCTGATGCAATCCTTTGGGAAGAGCAACAGGCAATCGCTTGGTCTGTTGGAAAAAGAAATTTACGCGTAATTTTCCCTCAACCTTTGATGGGAATTGATAGCCTTTCCTATGCGATTAAGTCCAATAATCCAAGGTTTATGAACTACCTTAATCAATGGCTCGCCTTAAAAGAAACCGAAGGGTTTACAAAAAACCAATATGATTTATGGGTACTTGGGAAAACTGAAATAGCAGCTCCCTATGAACCTAGATGGTCTATAATTAGAGACGTACTGCACTGGTCTGAATAGGGAAAATAGAGACCTATTTTCCCTATGAAAACTTATGAACCTGCGACTATGAAATCTTTAATTGCTTCAGCATCTCTTAAGCCCACAAGGCGTCCCGCCTCTTTCCCATTTTTAAATAGGATGAGTGTTGGCACAGATGTCACCTGATAAGTAGAAGCTACTTTCTGAGCATGATCAATATCGAGTTTAGCAACTGTAGCCTTACCCTTTAAGTCGCTTGCCACCTGCTCAAGTACGGGAGTCAGCATACGACATGGTCCACACCAGTCTGCATAGAAATCTACCAGAGTGACTCCGCTTGAAATCTCTTTAGTAAAAGTATCTTCAGTAAATTTTTTTATATTTTCGCTTGTCACAACTTCCTCCAAATGGGTTTTAGTCTATTCTAAGTAAGTTCTTGTTTTTTTACTAGAGGCTGAATTTAAAAGGTTTTTGAGAGTAAAATTTACCTCTTGCATTTTGCAAAATAAAGAGTAAAATCTCTATCAGTTTAATACCTTTTATGCGGCCATGGCGGAATTGGTAGACGCGCTAGATTCAGGTTCTAGTCGAGGAAACTTGGTGGATGTTCGAGTCATCTTGGCCGCAAAATTTAAGGTGGTGAGCCCTTAGCTCCCGCTTCATACCAGTCTTTTAAATTATGAAGTGCCTGTTCTAGTTTATGCGTTACATCCCTCTGCGCCTGCTTTCGATCAATACCTTCTGCCGGATTATAGAAAATAGGAGATCCAAAAACGATCGCAGTTTTACCAAATAACTTTGGAAAAGCTCTTTTTCTGCCCCAGATTTCATAAGTGCCATGGATATAGGCAGGGATAATTGCAGCTTCAGTCCTAGCAAGCAAAAGAGCTATCCCCGGTTTGATTTCCCCAATTTTTCCATCTAAAGACCGCTTTCCTTCCGGAAAGATAATAACCTTCTTCTTCTCTTTTAAAAGAGCCACAATCGTTTTAAAAACGGTTACATCTTCAGCCTTACCACTTACTGGATGGGAATTGAGCTTGCGGATGAGAGAGCCGAAAATTTTATTATTAAAAAGAGTTTTGCGAGCAAGAAAATGAACCTCTTGCGGCGCTGAAACCGAAACTATTGGTGGATCTAGAAAAGAGGTGTGGTTGGCAGCTATGAGCGCTGGTCCCGGATAAAAATGGCTAAGGCCATAGATCTTATGCTTATAAAGAACCCTAAAGCCCCAATAAACAATACATCTGACAAATTTAAAAAAGGGGGAAGTATGCTTCGAACGAAGCCAGCTGTAGTGTTTCATGAGCCTTTTTTTGTTTTAACGTGCTGGAGTATTTCTTCTACAACCTGATCAATCGTTAGATCAGACGTATCTACTATATGGGCATCCGGAGGGCATTTTAAAGGAGCAATTTCCCGCGTAGAGTCGAATTCGTCTCGCTTATTTATAGCCTCTAAAATGGACTCCTCAGTCAGATCAAGACTTGGATTTTTAGCTAGAAGCTCTTTATATCGCCTAGTGGCTCTGACATTTGCCCTTGCAGTAAGGAATATTTTCACTTCGGCTTGAGGGAAAATCACAGTTCCCAAATCCCTACCTTCAAATAAAGCATTGCCTTTCATCCCATACTCTCTTTGCGTTTGAGATAGTAAGGTTCTAACAACTTTTAATGCAGAAACAGGGGAAACAATATCGGTAATTTCCTTACTGCGAATCTGCTCCGAAACATCAATATTTCCCACAAAGTATCTTTTACTAGAAGGCAAATCATGCACACTAAACTGAAAAGAAGAAAGTGCCGCTTCAATAGCCGGAAGATCTGCAATATCAATATTTCTATTGAGCAAAAACCAAGCAAAAGCCCTATACATTGCACCTGTATCGAAATAAGAGAGTCCTAACCGGTCAGCTACGAGCCTTGCAATTGTCGACTTACCGGTACCTGATGGACCATCTAAAGTAATAATCATAAATAAATCTACACAATTTTAAGATAGAAATACACAATCGGCGCTGTAAGCAATAAGGAATCAACCATGTCCAGTACGCCACCAAGACCGGGGAGAGTATTACTGTCTTTAACTACCGCATCTCTTTTTAAAAGAGATTCTGCTAAATCACCAACTTGAGCAAGAACCCCTATAAGAATACCTAAGAAAAAAGCCTCTAGCAAGGGAAGATTAAAGGCTGTAGGAGCAATTGTTTTACCCAAGTAGCTAATAAACATGCTCATACCGACCGCACAGATAAATCCGGCAATGGCCCCTTCAACGGTTTTCTTAGGACTAAGTATGGGAGCAAGCTTCCTTTTTCCCCAAAGTTTACCGACAAAATAGGCTCCAACATCGGTAATTTTAGTAACAACGATTAAGTAGACAAGCCACCATCTTCCATCTTGCACAAGACCTTCATGCGATAAGGGATAAAGTATTCCCAAAAGGGCGCTTAAAGGAACAGATACATAGCAAACACCGAAGAATTCTACAGCCACATTCGCAAGAGCATCACTTGTCCCTTTAAAATGCAGAAGAAAAAAAACTATGGCTCCAATTACAAGCACCAAAGCTGGAAATTCGGGGATCACCACATGTTTATGCGCCGCAAAAAAAGCAAACACCTCGGCCATAGAGATGAATATCATAGCTTTGACTGAAGGGTCGAAATTTTTTGCTGCTGCAAGTCTGGCATATTCCCAAACTCCAACACCGGCAAGACCTGCTACACAAAGTACAAGTATTATGGTAACAGGCAAAAACGTATAGAATGCAAGCAGTGATGAAACAACCAATACGGTAATGGAAGATACTGCAAATCTTCTTTTTAAATCTGGCAATTGTTTAAATGTCATGATCCACCCAGGCGTCTCTCTCTTTGTTGGTAATCTAGCACTGCCTCTAGCAAATGCTTTTCGTTAAAGTCTGGCCATAAAGTTTTTGTTACAAAAACCTCTGTATAGGAAAATTGCCAAAGTAAAAAATTACTGAGTCTATGTTCTCCACTAGTACGAATAAAAAGATCAGGATCTTTCCACTTGGCCGTGTCTAGATATGTAGAAATTAGATCCTCTGATATATCTTCTTTTTTTAAAAGCCCTTTTTCACATTGAGCAACAATTGATTGGAGCGCCCTGCGAATATCATCTCTTCCGCCGTAATTAACAGCCAGTACTAGGTCGATATTTTTCCCTTCTTTTGTCGCTTCTTTCGTTTCTAGAAAAAGATCCTGCAAATCTTGAGGAAGCTTTGACAAGTCACCAATACAGTCAAGACGCACCCCCTCTTCCAACATAAAGGATAAATTTTTTCGCAGATAATGGGCAAAAACTTTCATAAGTTCATTTACTTCTTTTTCTGAACGCTTCCAATTCTCAGTGCTAAAAGCAAATAAAGTTAGCACTTTAATTCCTAATCGTGAGGAGGCTCTTACTATTTTTGAAATCGTATCAGCCCCTTTCCAATGTCCAACCATTGCTGGCATAAAACGGCGACTAGCCCACCGGCGATTACCATCCATGACTATAGCCACATGACTGGGTATTACACCCTTTCTGGCCAAGTCCACTTTTATGTCTTTCAGGTCCTACTGACACAAGAGAGATAGGACAATCACAAAGAGCCTCTAATCTTTCAAGGTATTTTTGTGCGTTGATAGGAAGATCTTCTCTTCTAGTAATCAGAGAAGTAGACGCTTGCCATCCGGGCATTACTTCAAATATTGGCTGAACATCTTCCCACTCAGAGGTAAGGGCTGGTGGAGTTTCCACTCTCCTTCCCTTATATGTATAGGCAACGCAAATCTTAATTTCAGCGAGGGCATCTAGAATATCCAGCTTCATTATCGCCATGGAATCAACACCATTTAAATTAATTGCATGACGGATGAGTGCCGCATCAAACCATCCGAGTCGACGATTCCTGCCCGTAGTGGTTCCTACTTCCCTTGCTGTAATATTATCAAGAAAGTTTTTTGCATCGCTTTCACTCAGCGCAGAAGGTAAAGGTCCATTACCGACTCTTGTCGTATACGCTTTAACAACTCCAAGCACATGGGAAATCCTGGTAGGACCAATTCCCGCACCGGCGGCAACTCCAGCAGATAGAGTGCTTGATGATGTAACATAAGGATATGTCCCAAAGGTGGTATCTAAGAAGGTGCCATGAGCCCCTTCAAAAAGCACCTTCTTTTTATCCTTAAGCGCAATTGCAAGTTCCGTTTCTACGCCATCATAAATATACTTTTTAAGCTCATGGGCGTATTCCATATATTCGGTAAAAATAGCTTCAAGATCTAATGCCGCTTCTCCATAAAGGAGCTTTAACTCTCTATTTTTTATGGCAAGAACAGATTCTAAATGAACTTTAAACCTAGCAGGATCAAGTAACTCTCCTAATTGAAAGCCGATCCTAAGTGCTTTATCTGAATAACAAGGTCCAATCCCTTTGCCGGTAGTTCCGACAGCGTCTTTACCCTTTTGGCTTTCATAAAGTTTATCAAATTGACGATGGTAGGGCATGACCATATGAGCAAAACAGGAAATCTTCAATCTTCCAGCAAGTTCGATACCATGGAAAGCAAGCCCTCTAATTTCCCCAACTAGACCTGCAGGATCGATCACAGTTCCCCCAGTCACTAAACAGGTAGCCTGTCTATATAAAACCCCTGAAGGAACAAGATGAAATTTATATTCCTTGTCATCTACGATAATCGTATGACCGGCATTATTCCCCCCTTGGGCACGCACAACATAATCAGCCTTTTCTGCAAGAAGATCTATAACCTTCCCCTTACCCTCATCTCCCCACTGAACGCCAACGACAATAATACTGTTATCCATAAATATAATCTGCAATTGTAAAATGTAAAAAAGACAGCATATCCGATGAGCGATTTCAGTGGTAATTATTTTTGAACTACTACATAATCCGAATGCTTATTTTAGAAATTTTATTTGACTAGCTCGATTTCGAACCGCTAGCAATCTTTAGCAGAATTTTTTTTAGATCTACTACCAAGGGACAAATTCAAAATGGAAAAGCAGAAACGCTGGCAGCTCTTTTTGATCGTAGGAGTCATTTTCTTAACTGTATTCAATATACTTCCTACAGTCTTTTATTATTCAAAATCCCTAAAATCACCGATCGATGAAAAAAGAGCGAATGAAACAGCTCTATCGATCGTTAAAAGGATTAACGGGTTAGAAAAAGAATCGATCCAGTGGGTCGAATCATTTTGCAATCTTCTTAAAATTAAGCCAAGTCAAGTAACTATAGATCCTAAGAATTCCGAATTCCTTTCTGTTTATTTCCTTTCTGCTCAAGATGCTGAAACCTTCCGATACTACCTGCCACGAGCCGGCAGCCTAATCCCCTTTGTACCTGCGCAACTTAGCACATACGATTCCTCAAAAAATGAAGGGAAAAATGTTATTATTAAAAGAAAAATACCGATCCATTTTGACCCAACCCAACTTCAGTCTTTTTTTCAGTATTCTACAAAATTTGACCAAAATAACCAAGTAACACCCCTTTATCAAGCATTAACAACAGATAGAGTATTGGAACTCGGCCTATCACTTGGTGGCATTGGGGAAAATGCACAGTATGTTCAAGCTCTCATCACAAGTCAAGATGAAGCCCTATCTCAAGAACTAGCGCTTCAATTATGCCAAAACCTCCAATCCTTTGTAAAAGTATATGGTGATAATTCAGAGTTTTCCAAAAGATTTTTCGCAAGCTTTGCCCAAGTGGAACAGGGAAATAAACAAGAGCTCATTCAAAACTTCGTTTCCAAACTGCAATCTGTAAAAGAATCTATTGCATCGGAGAAAAAAACATTACAAACAGAAGCTTCCGAAAACACCACTACACTACAAACAATTCATCTTCTTGGAGTTAGAGAAAGAAACATAGATGCATCCCTTTCTCTTATTCGTAAAAACCAAACAACTTTTGCCTCCTCTAAACAACCCTGGAATTACGCAACTCTTGGCGCAAGCATTCAGAAAACACTCGCAACTACTACGATGGCAAATAGCTTCCAAACTATTTCGCTTGAAGGAAGAAACCCATTCTTTGAGAAAGTCTCTATAGACTGGCAAAATGAAAAAATCATCCTTACTCTTCATTCAGACATCTCAAATCAGAAAATTCTTCTTTCAGATCCATCTCTTAAAGAGCTGGCTGATCAACTAATATATAACGAAATTGCCTTTGTTAATAGACAAAGCGGAGAAAACATAAAACCATCAGAATCTGGATTTGAAGTTCTCTTAAGTGAACTAGCAAATAGCAAAAGCTTTCTTGCATTTCGCCTTGGCTCTATTGCAAAAGCGCAGTCAAATGAAATTAAAGACACCATTACAAGTACCTGGAACCCTTCCCATCCCGATCTTATAAGTGAATCTTTTCCGATATGGGATTATGAAACCTACAATACTCTTACCGCTGAAAAAAGGAAGCTAGGTCTTCTTGTTTACTCACCCGTAATGCACCCTAAAAGTCCTGAAGCAGGCTTTAGGATGAACTCTATTTATGTGGTTGCTAAAGGCCTTGAAAGAGTCCTAAAAAAATACGAACAAAATCCAAATTCTGAGCAAGCTAAACAATTCATGCAGGACTTTTATAAGCTTCGCCAAATGCTACAGAAATCCGGATTTGTCGGTTATTCAGGCTCTGCATTCCCTTTAAATAAGGAATTTGCAGATGACTACATATTTGAAGCTTCTGATTATTTTCAATCTATCATCATGGCCTCACGCGAAAACTTCGAAGTTCACGGGACAAAAAGATACGCACTTCTCGAATTTTCTGATGTAGAACAAAGGATTCTTACAGAGAATAAAATCGATACGAGAATTCACGAAGATCTTCTAAAATGGAGAGATGACTATAGAGCGGCAAGTCTAAAAATCAAAGGTGTCTTAAAATACGATGTACCGGAGCCAACCCAGAGTCCTCTACTTAGCAACCTAAAACTTAGCGCTTTAAAATATTTCCGTGGTGATGATCGAAAAATTCTTCATTGGGGTCTTGATCTTTCAGGTGGCAAAACTGTTCAGATCGAGCTTCGAGATAATAACAACAGAGTTGTTACAAGTGAAGCAGACATCAAGCAAGGAATTAATGAGCTCTATAATCGCGTTAATAAAATGGGTGTATCCGAAGTTACTATTCGCCAGGAAGGAACACACATTACCCTCGACTTCCCAGGCTCCCAAGGGCTATCAGCCGCAGAGCTAGTTAAAGCATCATCTATGTTTTTTAATGTAGTAAATGAAAAATTCACTCCAAATAATGCAATGCTTGCGGAACCTGTCAATCGCTTTCTTCAAGAAGTCTGGAATGAATCAGTTGTAACAAATAAAAAAAGCACAGATGACATTAACCTGATTGCATGGAAGCATCTATATGGAGACGCTCTTGATTCAGAAACAGCTCAGCCTCGAAGTGAAGCGGCTCGTATTCTTTTTGATAGTGGACTAAGGCTTGCAAATCCTCAAGACCAAATGGTTTCTAACGAATATAACCAGACCTATTCGAAACTCGCTTTATTCCGAGGTGACGACTATACCCAATGGCAAGGACAAACCCATCCATTACTCGTTGTATTCCGAAACTTCGCTCTCGAAGGCTCCAATCTAGAAGACGTACATGCATCTTACGATCCTTCTAAAGGGAACTTTCTCTCTTTTGGTGTAAGAGGATCTTTTACAGCAAAAAATGGAATGAAAATGATTCCAAGAGATGATCTTTCCGCTTGGACAACTCCCTTTTCTAAAGAAAAAATTGCAGGAACAAGCCATGAAACCTCCTCTAATGGAAGAGGATGGAGAATGGCTGTAATTCTTAATGGAACAATTGTTAGCGCTCCAACCCTTGATTCTGCTTTAAGAGATAGCGCTATGATTTCCGGCAGTTTCTCTCAAAGAGAAATTAACCAACTAGAAGCTGACCTAAAAGCTGGGTCGCTCAGTTTCACTCCTAAAATACTTTCTGAAAAGAATGTTAGCCCAGAACTTGGCGCTAAGGAAAGAATTATGGGAATCCTTGCCACTGTGATTGCTTTGGTATTTGTTGTTGCAGCCATGGTTGGTTACTATCGCTTTGGAGGAGTTGTAGCATCCGTTGCAGTTCTCTTTAACCTATTGATTATGTGGGCGACCCTGCAAAACATCCAAGCCACTCTAACACTTCCTATGATTGCAGGTCTTATTCTTACTGTTGGAATGGCGGTCGATGCAAACGTACTTGTATTTGAAAGAATACGCGAAGAGTTTGCTCTATCTGGACGGATTGCATCAGCTATACAAGTGGGATATAAGAAAGCATTTTCTGCGATCTTAGACTCAAACGTAACAACAGTCATAGCAGCCCTAGTCCTACTACAATTTGATTCGGGACCAATAAAAGGATTTGCCCTTACCCTAATAATCGGCATTGCTTCTTCGATGTTTACGGCACTATTTATGACGAAGTTTTTCTTTGCTAAATGGGTGGAAAATCCAAAAAACAAAAAACTCAGTATGCTCAGCTGGTTTAAAACACAGAACTTCAACTTTCTGAAATTTACAAAACCAGCCCTCATTGTCTCTTCTGTAATTATAGCCATCGGCCTTGTGTTTTTTGTAGCACAAAGACAAACAATCATGGGGATGGATTTTACAGGGGGGTATGCGCTAAATCTGGAAATAAAACCAGATGTAGCAACGGACTATAGAGCCCTTATAGAAAAAGCCCTTGTGAAACAAGGTCTTACATCACAAGACTTCCAAATCAGAGAACTTAGCCCTTCAAATAACATAAGACTGTTCTTAAGTACGAGCTTAGAGAATCCCGGGAAGCCCTTCCACGACATGGCTCTTTCCACGATTAGCACTACAAGCTCCTATATTGGTGAAAATCCAAGAATAGAATGGGTTATATCCGCTCTACAGGAAAGTAGTATTTCACTGACTTCTACCTCTCTAGCATCAATTGATAGTAGCTGGTCTGATGTGAGTGGACAGATGTCGGAAACTATGAGAAATAGTGCTATTATTGGACTCTTGATTGCTCTTCTTGGAATCTTATTTTATATTACGATTCGTTTTGAGTTCAAATATGCCATTAGCGCAACTCTGTGCCTTGCACATGATCTTGTGTTTACCATAGGGACTTTAGCAATACTACATGCATGCGGCGTTCCTGTACAAATTGACCTTAATATTATCGCTGCGCTTATGACGATCGTTGGGTACTCACTTAACGATACAATCATCGTATTCGATAGAATACGTGAAGATATCAAGCTTATGAAAAATGCTTCCTTTGCAGAAATTATTAATCATTCGCTTAATTTAACTCTAAGCAGAACTCTCATGACCTCTGGAACGACTCTTCTTGTTCTGGTACCGCTTATCCTACTCGGTGGCAGTACCATACTAGGGTTCTCACTAGTGATGGCAATAGGGGTGATATTTGGAACACTATCCTCTCTATTTATTGCGGCACCTCTTATGTTATACTTCCATAAAAAGGATCTAGCAAAAGAGAAAAAGTTATCTGTACATACTCGTTAAGAATGCGGGCAATACAAATGCAAATAGTTTTTGGGCTTGCTGAGAAAATCGTATTTGTTGCCTAATCGCGATAATACTAAAACACCACTTTTCACCTCACTTGCCTAAGTGAAAGCTGAAGAGAACTTTAGGGAGCCTAAAATGCAGCATCTTTCCTCTTTTCGGGAACCAACATGGGTATATCCTGAGGTTGACCCTGAATGGGTAAAAACGATTATTAAAGAATTCAACATTCATCCGGTAACTGCGCATATTTTAGCTTCTAGAGGTTTTACCTCTCTTGAATCGATCAACGAATACCTATATGCCAAGTTACCAAATCTCCTCGACCCCAATCTTTTTCCTGATATGGAAAAAGCGGTAGAGCGTATTCTCGACGCACTTAAAGAAAAACAGAATATTTTAGTGTATGGAGATAATGATGTAGATGGGATGACAGGCTGCGCTCTTCTTACCGAGTTTCTTCGTTATATTGGAGCTCAAGTTCATTTTTATGTGCCTAACCGGATCTCTCTGAATAAAAGTCTTATAGATGATGCTGTAGAATACGCTGTGCAAAACAATTGCAAACTCCTTATTACAGTTGATTGCGGGATCACGGCCGCCGATGAAATCGCGAATGCTGTTACTCAAGGCATTGATGTAATCATTACAGACCACCATGAACCAACGGCAAGACTTCCCCATTGCGTTGCAACACTCAATCCCAAACTCCTCAGCAGCACCTATCCAAATCGAGATCTTACTGGAGTTGGAGTTGCTTTTAAGCTCGCTCATGCTATCACAAATTGCTTAATTTCAAATGGTGAAATCAGCGCTACCAAAATCGATTTGAAAAGATATCTCGATTTAGTAGCTCTCGGAACCATCGCAGATATGGGCTCTTTGATGGGTGAAAATAGGATTCTTGTTAGATATGGACTAAAACAACTCAGAAAAACCAAAAGAATAGGGCTTAAAGAGCTGTTTAAAGTTTGTGATTTAAAACTTGGAGATATAACCCCTGTTGATATTGCCTCAAAAGTCGCGCCAAGACTCAATAGTTTAGGTCGCATAGCGGATCCAATTAAAGGTGTTGAGCTTATGCTCATACGTGATCCCATAGCCGCTGAACTTCTCGCCCAAGAATTAGACCTTAATAACAGTGAGCGTCAGAAGATCGAAAGAAAAGATTCTGAGGATGTTGAAGAGACTATCAGAAATAATCCTCAAGTATTAGAAGGAAAAGCGATCGTCCTATCCTCTGATAAGTGGCATCCCGGAATCATCCCTATCATAACAGCAAGAATTGCCAAACAATACAATCGACCAACAATACTTATCGCTATTGAAAATGGCCTTGGCAAAGGCTCTATACGGACCATCCCGGAATTTCCCCTCCTTCCTCATTTAAAAAAGCTAGCCTCCATACTCGAGAATTTTGGGGGACATGATTTTGCAGCGGGACTTACCATAAAGCAAGAAAACATAGAGGAATTTACAAAAAAATTCTTAAAATCTGCTGATGAAGATTTAAAAGAGCAAGATATTCTATCTAAGCTCTATCTGAATGCAAAGATTAATTTTAAAGACCTCACATTTGATTTTATGGAGTCTTTTAGCCTGCTAGAGCCTTTTGGCAACGAGAACCCTCCACCAATATTATATTGTGATACAAAGCAAATTTGGCCGCCAAAAGTCGTTGGAAAAACTCATTTAAAGCTCTATTTAGAACAGAATGATCGATTGCTGGAAGGAATTGGATTTGGTATGGCGGAAAAGAGAAATAGGCTATGCAAAAAAAACTTAACCCTACACATTGCTTTTACACCTCACATCAATAATTTTCTGAATAAATCAAGCATTCAATTACAAGTCAAAGACTTCAAAATTTTTGATCCGGAAAAAGAAGTAAAAGATCCTAGTAAGAAATAGAAAGTGCCATCTGCTTTACAGATGGCACAGGAATTTCAACTCATGATTTTTATGAATATTATCTTAACATCCGCGAATAAATCCCGTTTTCTTGAGAAAAAGGGAGATAATACTACATCGCCTCAAAATTCTGAGTTTTCTTAGTTAGATACGTTTCTTGGTATAACTTCACATCGCTTGTATGAACTACCCAAGCTGCGCCTCTGCGAGTAGCTTTAAGAAGGCCAACTCGAGTTGCATAGTATATTTTTTGGGCTGGTACATTGAGAATTTTAGCGACTTGGTTAACTGAAAAGAATCCTTTATGATTATCAAATAGAAGTTCTCCATCAAACATCGACTTTGTCCGAGAATACTTCTGCTTACGATAATTTTCTAGATCATCAATATCTATAGTCCAACGTGTGGTGTCTTTATATGCTTTAAGCTTTTTTTGCTTAATTGCCACGTAGATAGCTTGACGAGTAACGTTATTAATTTTTGCAGCTTCAGTGATCGATACAACCTTTTTATGACCTGGTTGTATATTTAGATCAGCCTCTGAGCTGTGAGTAATTTCATTTTCCATATTTCCTCCGATAAAATTATTAATCCAACCCCACTTTCATCTATGGATTTTGCCGCAAGTGGGACAAAATTAATATTTTAAAAGCTGGTTTGCTTGTTTTTTTGTTTATTCTAAATATTTATCCTACTTTGATTATTAATTATGACATAAAAATGACTTGAAATCAAGAGTCTATTTACAATTTCTTTGCATAAAAACTTCAAATTTTTAATACTTCCGTCTTAATTCGGAATTCCCGTGGCTTTAAACGATTGATATACTATATGCTACGACTAAATAGGCACTCTAGGGGGAACTATGTTTTTCAGGGTTTTTTTGACGCTTTTTTTATGTTTTTTCAGTCTTGGGCATGCAAAACCACCCTCCCTAACCCCCCGTGATACCAGGATTAAAGTAGAAGAAATTTTGCGAGCTCATGTTTCACATCAAAGCTTATCGCCAGAAATCATAAAACGTTCTTTACAAAACTATTTGGATGAAGTTGACCCAGGAAAAACATACTTTATTCAAATTGAAATAGATAAATGGACAGATCCAACAGAAGAGCTTTTAAATCAAACACTTACAGAAATCAGGCAAGAAAATTTCTCTGCCTACACTCAAATTCACACTTCTTTACTACAAGCCATCGAAAGAAGGGAAAGACTGGAAATCGAAATTGCGAGCCTCACTCCCCCATCCGATGTACAATCAACTGAGTTCAAAGACCTTAAGTGGGCAACCTCTGAAGAGCAACTTAAAGACAGACTACTTAGAATCAAAGCCTTACAACTAAGTTCAGCTGAAAAACTCAATCAAGAAACTAAAGATCAATTTATACAACGCCTAAAAAAAAGAAGATTGAATCGTGAGGAGGAGCTTAAAGCCAGCTCAACTACTGAACGCAATCAACTTATTTTATCTTATACGCTTAAAGCCCTCAGCTCCTCACTCGATTCACAAACAGCATATTTCACCCCTGCAGAAGCTAACCAGTTCATGATTCAGGTACAACAGCGTTTATTTGGCATTGGAGCTCAACTAAGGGACGACCTTAACGGCCTTACCATAGTAAGACTTCTTGAAGGGGGCCCAGCTCTGGTAGGCAATAAGCTCAAGCTATCAGATAAGATTATAGCAGTTGATCAAGAGCCCATCATGGGTATGGAGATCACAGAAGCTGTGGAACTCATCCGAGGGCAGCAGGGAACCCCTGTTACCCTTACCGTCCTTAGAGAGATTGGTGAAGAGTCCTCTAAAAAAGAAGAGAAATTAGAAATCGATATCATTAGAGGGGAAGTCGTCCTTAAAGAGAGTCGCCTAGAATCCTCCTATATACCATTTGGTGATGGTGTAGTAGGTATTTTCCATCTATTCTCCTTTTACCAGGATAACAAAAGCTCTTCCGCTGCAGACCTTACCAAAGAAATTAACGCGCTGAAAGCAAGTAACAACGTAAAAGGGATCATCCTGGACCTAAGGAACAATGCAGGAGGCCTTCTCGAACAAGCAGTGGCCGTTACCGGTCTTTTCATAGAAAAAGGGGTAGTAGTCTCCGTTAAGGACAACACTGGCGATACGAAGAAACTACGAAACGTAGAAAACAAAAAGCTATGGAATGGCCCCCTTATTGTTTTAACAAATCGGACTAGTGCTTCCGCCTCAGAAATTGTAGCTCAAACATTGCAAGACTATGGCAGGGCCATCATTGTTGGAGATGACCATACCTATGGAAAAGGGACATTCCAAACCTTTACCCTAGAGTCAGCTCACTATGGCAAGGTCAATCCAAAAGGGGAATATAAAGTAACAAGAGGCAGATACTACACCGTATCCGGAAAAAGTCCTCAGCTTGTAGGAGTTAGCGCCGATATCGAGGTACCAGGAATTTTTTCTCAAATGGAAATTGGAGAAAAATTCTCTAAATTCCCTCTTGAAACTGATAACATTTCCTCAAGTTTTGAAGATGACCTTTCCGATGTCCCTTCCATTCACAGAAACCAAGTCATGCAACTATATAAATTTAATTTACAACAAATCTTAACAACCTATAAGCCCTACCTGGAAAATCTCAAGAAAAACTCTGGAATGCGAATAGAAGCTAGTAAAAATTACCAAAATTTTCTTAAGGAAGTTGCTAAAAAAGATTACTACAACGACCAGGCAGAAGAATTTGGAATCAACGATTTGCAACTAGAAGAAACAGAAAATATCATGAAAGATTTGATCTTTATGACGGAGAAGTCAGCCGCGTAAAACACTTGCTCTATTTAAAGATCAACATTCCCTCTTGAAAACTTTCAGCCAAAGCTTGAAAATAGCTAGCTAAAGACTTTTCAAAGGAACAAACAATGACCGTCCGAGTACGTATAGCTCCATCGCCGACTGGCGACCCCCATGTAGGCACAGCTTATATGGCTCTTTTCAACCTTATATTCGCTAAGCATTTTCAAGGGAAATTTATCCTAAGGATTGAAGATACCGATAGAACTAGGTCTAGACCGGAATATGAAACTAGCATATTTGAAGCTCTTAAATGGGCAGGGATTCATTGGGATGAGGGTCCAGATGTTGGAGGCCCTTTTGGTCCATATAGACAATCTGAACGTACGGAGCTCTATCGCAAATACTGCCAAATGCTCTTAGATAGTGGCAAAGCTTACAAGTGCTTTGCAACACCTGAAGAACTTTCCGAGATGCGTGAGATGGCATCAAAGCTCGGTCAGCGCGTTGGCTATGACAGAAGGTATAGGAATTTAAGCTCTGAAGAAGTTCAGCGTAGAGAATCTGAAGGACAGCCCTTCGTCATTAGACTGAAAGTGCCACTTACAGGCGAGTGTGTTTACGAGGATGGAATTAAGGGAAGAATCACAGCGCCCTGGGCTGATATTGACGACCAAGTTCTCATGAAGTCTGACGGATTCCCTACCTACCACCTTGCAAATGTTGTTGATGACCATTTAATGGAAATTTCCCACGTCATTCGTGGTGATGAATGGATGAGTTCCACTCCAAAGCACATTCTCCTATATGAAAGCTTTGGCTGGAAACCTCCGGTATTTATGCATATGCCACTTCTGCTCGGAAAAGATGGAAAAAAACTCTCAAAAAGACGTAATCCTACCTCTATTTTCTACTACAGAGATAGCGGTTTTCTACCTGAAGCTTTTGTAAACTTTATGACTCTTATGGGCTATAGTATGCCGGGGGATAAAGAGATCTATTCTCTAGAAGAGATCATCAAAGAATTCGACCCTAAGCGTATTGGAGTATCAGGTGCCTTTTTTGATGTAAGCAAGTTAGAATGGCTGAATCAACAATACCTTATCCAAAATATCCCTGAAAACCAGCTTTGGGCAAGAATCAGAGAGTGGAGTTTTAATGAAGAGTTCATGGCAAAACTTATGCCTTTATGCCATACACGGATCAAAACATTTGGCGATTTCATGGATCTTTGTGGATTCTTCTTCATTAATAAAATCAACTACACCGAAGAGCTTCTTACCCCAAGTGGAGTAAATAAAGAAAAAGCTCCCTTGCTACTCCAAGCAATGATATGGAGCATGGATGAGCAGGAAAACTGGAAAAAATCTGGAATCGAGAAAGCCTCTCATGATGTAGCAGAAATTTTTGGAGCGAACTTTAAAAAAGTTATTATCCCTCTTCTTTACGGAACATTCACAGGAAAAAAACAAGGCCCACCTCTTTTTGACTCTGTGGAAATTTTAGGAAAAGATCGGACAAGAGCTCGTCTTTTAAATGCCATAGACTTTTTAGGAGGAATATCTAATAAAAAAATGGATATTCTTAACAAAGCTTGGACTAAAAAAGACTGTAAAGAATTGATGATCTAAGATTTAGCGGGCTTCTTCCTCAGGGATAGAAGCCTCTTTTTCAACAGATTCTGAAATAATATATGTATGGTTATGCCCCCCTTGCTGCACACAAGATGTTAAGGAGGCCAAAGTAAGAAAAAGAAACCCTAATACTTCTCTCATAGAAAATCATTATTCCTGATATAATGCTTTATATATTACTATTAACAATTTTTTACAAAAGCTGTCCATGATTATTTCGGAAAACTCTAAAGAACTGCAAACGAACACCTATTCTAAATCCACACCTTTTTTGGCAAAGATCAACCAAAAAAGGCGCTTGGCTCGTGATGGCTCTACCAAGCAGACATTTCATTTAGAACTCGATATAAAGAGCTCGGGAATTAAGTATAAGCCAGGAGACTCTATCGGAGTTCTCCCCAAAAATGATATTGCTCTTGTGCATGAGTACTTACAAGTACTAAATGCCTCAGGAGAAGAGTTTATCCTAGACAGCCGAAGTGGCGCTACCGTCTCTCTCAAAGATTTCCTAAGCTACAAAGCCAATCTTGCAAGGCTTCAATCTTCCTTTATTAAAACTATCCTAGAATATGAAAAGCTACCAGAAAAGAGAACGACCCTCGAAAACCTTCTGATTCCTGAGAATAAACCGCAGCTACTGCAGTATCTAGCAGAGCATGATCCTCTGCATGTACTCAAAGAATATCAATCCAAGGATATCCCCTTACAACTCATTTGCTCTCACTTTGCCCCACTACTTCCCCGTTTTTACTCCATAAGCTCTTCACAAAAAGCCCATCCTGAAGAAATTCACCTTACTATCGCTCTATTTACCTTTGCTCATGCAGGGCAACAAAAACGAGGAGTTGCTAGCCACTTCCTTTGTGAATTCGCTGAAGAAGTAGTCACTCATATTCCGATCTATGTGCAACCCTCCCATAGCTTCCTGCTACCAGACGAACTAAATGCACCAATTATCATGGTAGGACCTGGAACCGGTGTCGCCCCCTTTAGAGCCTTCTTACAAGAAAGACAGGCCTCAGGATCTAGTGGAAAAAACTGGCTCTTTTTTGGCGAGAGAAATAAAAAGTCAGACTTCTTTTATGAAGAGTATTTTACAGATCTTGAGCTCTCTCAAAAACTTCGCCTAGATCTCGCATTTTCTCGAGACCAGGAAGAAAAAATTTATGTGCAGGATAAGATGCTTGAATCCAGTAAAGACCTATGGATTTGGCTGCAAGAAGGCGCATACTTCTATATATGTGGTGATGCAGAGAGGATGGCCAAAGATGTGGACCTGGCACTCCTTCAAATTGCTCAAAAAGAAGGAGGCCTTTCAGAAGAAACCGCTAAGGCCTATCTCAAATCGCTAAAAACAGAAAAGCGCTACCGCGCAGACATCTATTAGAGCTCTACTGTTGTTAGAATACAGAAGCACTGAAGACCATCTCCGCAACCGAAATCTGTAAGACCATCGCCTGATGTTGCTGTAAGACCTACCTGATCCACCTTGAGTCCCATAACGTCTGCAATCTTTTGTCTCATTACGAGATTACTTTCCTGCAAACGGGGTCTTTTTGCTTCAATAGTTAAGGCAACATGCTGTATTCTTATCGATCCTAAGGTCTCAAGAGCTTCTTCTAAATACACCTGACTATCGGTAATTCCATCTTTACTACAAAGGTCTATGGCTATCCCCCCAAGAATGGGAACTCCTGTGATTGAGGTGATTGCGTTGCAGATTGAATGAAAAACAACATCCCCATCAGAATCCGCTGCAAGCCCTGGAGCTTCATCAAAAATAATCCCCGCAATAATACAAGGCTTAGAAGAATCCATAGGGAGAAAACGATGACTATCTTGTCCTATTCCGACACGGACTTTTGGGAAGCTTTTTGCAAAATATTCTTTTAAATCTTCTTTGTTAGTAGGCATAGCAGTCCTTTATTTTTTCCTGTTCGATAGAATACCAAAACTTCCTTTAAATTGGAGCAAGAATAACATCTGCGTAGCAAGAGCTCAAACAAACTTTTGACCGAAGGCGCAAATATTTAATTTTAAATCACTTCTAAATATAGCTTCCTGTTGAACTTCGCGCTTGAAAGACGAAATAATAACTCTTGCAATAAAAGAGATCGACAATAATAAAATATATTTTAACGGATGAAAAATAAATAATTTGGTATAACATTAAATTATAACAATAGCAATTAGATTTAAAAAATAATTGAATCCATAAAATACCCTAAAACTTAAAAATACAAGAGAGGATTGTTTATGACACCTATTTCCAATTTAACACACAGTTTTCATTTCAGTGATCTTGCATCTGCCACGGATGGATCTGCTACAATTATTGAAATCAAATCGAAATTAAGCGATAAGGCCGCTTTAGCTACTCTCTGTGTAGATCCTACCTTCTTTGCGGATACTATTCCCTATACATCTGAAGATCCACATCTGCTCGTTGAAGAAGATCGAAGAAACTGGACACAAATCAATGTATACCACGGTGATACCTCTTGTCCAAAATATATACATGAAAAACGCCTTCAAGCTGCCGTACAACATGCACAAGCTCATCTAGGACGAGCTGTCATCGATTCTATCAAGTTTGACATCCCAAACCCGTATGGGCGTGTACAATTGAGCTCAGAAGAGAACGTGTCAGGGCTCCTTGAAACGGGAACTATTTTAAAAAAAGATCTAGGCGAAGCTGTTTGTAAAGCTACTCTTCACAGAAATATAGGGATCATAGTAGATCTCCTTAAGTATAACGAATCCATTCCAGAGACCGATCGAGGACAAGCTGTTCGTTATGCAGCTATTAATCGCGATGCAGGGATTATAAAACTTATCCTTGCAAATGGATCCATTCCAAAAGAAGACAGACAAGCGGCTCTTTTAGAAGCCATTCAAAATTCCGATTTAGATAGCGTAAAACTGCTTATAACAGCCTGGACCGATCCCGGGGAAAAAGCTATCGATTATGCTACTCAGATCGAAAATCCAAAGATTTTAGAATTGTTTTTAGATAACTCACGAACGCCAGAAAGCCTTGCATGGAAGATTGCTAAATCTTCACTAAAGAATAATAATGAAAGCGCAATAAAATTACTACTTAATCGGGGACTTTTGCGTAATGGCGATGGGCGTGAGGGATTAGAGATACATCCATTTATTGCATCTTTAGTTGATCTTTGCAAATCAGACGATGGCATATATACACATAATCACATCCTAGAATTGTTTATAAATAGCGGACTTAAAACAGAATATCTAAACATTCATGTTATGAAGGCACTAAGGAACGATGATCGAGATACTGCATCATGGATCCTTTCTTTTCGAGGGGATGACTATTTACGGAAAAGCCGTGAAGAACGTATACAAGCATATAGAGAAGAAAATAGTCGAATCAGAAAAAGAGCTCTATATGACGAAACCTTGCTCCCTACTCAACAAGATAGAGACTCGGCTCTTAACCCCTGGGGACTTAGGAAACCTGTTTAAATTTAAGAGCTTTTAATAAATGCATCAAAAGAGACGAGCTCCTAGTTTATCGCCATGCTTTCAAGCATGGCGAACTTATCTACAGACCTATGACAAATTCAGAATCCCAGCTTCTATGCTTTACCAAAGGATACTTGACTCCGAGCTGCCTCCCTCTTGTAAAGACAGGGAAAAGGCTATGCAAATAGTTCCTTATCGATCCACTTTTCACTCTGACTCAAGAAACAGAAGACTCTGCCTTAAATGATGTGGTAAGAAGAGATTCTTTATCATGCCTTTCTATAGCTAGATCTATAAGCCTACCAACCAATTCTCTATAACTCACACCACTTGCCTCCCAAAGCCTTGGGAAAACACTAAGTTTCGTAAATCCAGGGATAGTATTGATTTCATTCACTAAGAACCTGCCATCTTCCGTTAAAAAGCAATCCACTCTTCCCATACCCTCACAGCAGAGCACTCTATAAGTCTTAATGACAAGATCCTGAATCTCTTTAATCTGCTGAGGGCTTATTTGTGCTGGTATGACAAAGGTGCAGCAATCATCGACATATTTAGCATCCCAGGAATTAAACTCTCCATTCGCAATCACCTCTCCTGGTAAGGAAGCAATAGGACGCTCATTACCCATGACGGAGCATTCTATTTCCCGTCCTTTGATAAATTCTTCGATGAGGATCTTTCGATCGTAGCTAAAGGCAAGATCTATTGCCTTGATAAACTCCTCTTCTGTTTTTACTTTAGAAATACCGATGGAAGAACCGTTATTTGCAGGCTTTACAAAAAGAGGAAGTCCGAGCTGATCTACAATCTCAGAGAAACTCATTTGCACTTTTTGGAAATCGTAAAATGTCAAAAACTTACCGATCGGAATTCCAGCGTCTCTCATAAGCCTTTTCATAACGTCTTTATCCATACCAACAGCCGAGCCTAAAACACTTGCCCCTACAAAAGGGACTCCTGCAAGTTTCAGAAGCCCTTGTATTGTGCCATCTTCCCCATTGGTACCATGGACAATGGGAAACACTACATCAAGGGGCTCTCTTAACCCTTGATTGGATAGTCCGACTAGTGGATTGCCATCTTTTTTAGGAACGAGAGCTATAGAATCATCGGTTTCATGAAGACAAACCATTTTAGGGTTGTCTTCATGAAGGAGATATTGCTCTGCATCACGAAGATGCCATTCCCCACTTTTATCTATACCGATAAGCACCGGTTCATACTTTTCTAGGTCAAGAGACTCGAAGATGGTCTTTGCAGAAAGAAGTGACACTTCATGCTCAGAGGATTTGCCGCCAAAAATGATCCCTACTCGAATTTTTCTTTGCATAATGTAGAACTCCTTAAGAAGAATTAAATGTACCCAATGTATATACTGAAAGATCACTGGCAAAGTCTAGAGTTAACGCATTTATGACAAAAATCTACATAGCAAATACCCAATTCGAATGGGAACTAGAGCAAAAGAGCGCTCCAACTCTTGAAGCTTCTTTTCACATCCATCCTATTTACCTACAGCTCCAGTTCCTATCCTACCTTTATAGCCAGGAGACAGATGTTGCTCTCACAACTATTTTGCCAGATCCTGATTATAGAAAAAGACTAGAAAATCTAGGACTTAAAACTCCGCAGACAGAACTATTTTCTTATAAAACCCTTCCTAAAGCAGAGATCGACTGCTGGGGAAGGACCCCATCAATTGCAAATTTTGCAGAAAAACACCATCTTCCATTTTCTATGCCTAACTGGTCCTGCGTTAAAGAAGTAAATTCCAAAGAATTCTCCTTCACTCATGCAGATAAGCTCGAAGGAGCTTGCCTTTTACACAATGAAAAGGAATCTGCAAATTGGATAGAGAGCGCAACAGGACCCCGTGTACTTAAATCAGTATATGGCCTGTCGGGACGAGGGCACTTCCTTTTACAAAATGGTCTTGAACCACAAGCGAAATCCTTCCTAGAAAAGCAGTGGAAACTAAACCATCCTGTCATTGCAGAGCCTTGGGTAGAAAGAGTTCTAGATTTCAGCACCCAATGGATCATTTCTGAAGAAGGAGCAACTACCTACCTTGGCGTTACACTTTGCAAAAATGATCTGCGAGGGTCTTATAAAAAAACGATCGTGCTACCGAGTGACAGCATTGGAGAGGAATATCAACCACATCTTGCAGAGCACAAAAAAAAAGCTGAAGCGATTCTTACCCTGATGACCAAAAAAGGTTTTTTTGGCCCTGTTGGCATTGATGCTATGATCTACAAAAAAGAGAGCACTGAAGCTCTTCATCCGATCGTTGAAATCAATGCACGTAAAACAATGGGATGGGTTGCACTCACTTTGCAGAGAACATATTTTTCAGAAAAAATCATTTCAATGAGTTATGAAAATGGATCGCAAGAAACAAACTTACTTCCTAATTTCGGAGTAAATCACGAGGGAAAAATAACTTCATTTTCCAAAGCACTTCATCTACAAATTCATTCACAAAATAAATCATGGAAAGATGTTTACAATTAATCCCTTTCCGCGATAAGAATGGTAGAAGAATGCGAGGAAATGTTCATGGAAATCTTACGAATTAAAGGTGGCTTTCCGCTTGAAGGAAAAGTCAAAGCGGCTGGAGCAAAAAATGCAGTGACTAAAATCTTAGTCGCATCTCTTATTTCAGATAAGAGATGTACTCTACACAATGTTCCCAACATTGCGGAAGTAGAAGTCACAGTAGACCTTTGTAAGGAAATAGGATCTGAAATCCATTGGGATAGAAAGGAAGGGGTCATCGAGATCATTACGAAAGATCTTAAAACCACTTTTATTCCACAACGCTTTTCCGGCGCTAATAGAATTCCTATTCTTATGATCGGAGCGCTTCTTGGAAGAACCGATCAAGATATCCGCGTACCGACAGCGGGCGGTTGCCAAATCGGCAAGAGGCCTGTTGATTTTCATATCCAGTCTCTTGAAAAACTCGGCGCTGTCATTGAATACCAAAACATGGAAAAAGAAGGAGCCTATTTAGCAAGAGCTCCTGGCGGCCTTAAAGGAACTATCATTCATTTACCTTACCCTTCTGTTGGCGCAACTGAAAACTCGATCCTTGCGGCAGTTAAAGCTAAGGGAACAACTGTTATAAAGAATGCAGCTGTAGAACCAGAAATTCTAGATCTCGTTCTTTTCCTCCAAAAACTAGGGGTAATGATCTCGTTTGATGTAGATAGAACCATTCAAATACAATACACCGAGCAATTCTACGAAGTAGAACACACTGTAGTTACCGATCGAATCGAAGCAGCCTCCTTTGGAATGGCAGCTATTGCTAGTAAGGGGAAAATTTTTGTAGAAGGTGCACAGCATCAACATATGATCACCTTTCTCAATAAACTACGCGAAGTAAATGCTGGCTTTAACATCAGAAATGATGGGATAGAATTTTTCTATAAAGGACCTCTTAAAGGGGGAATCCATTTAGAAACAGAAGTTCATCCAGGATTCATGACTGACTGGCAACAACCCTTTGTCGTATTACTCACACAAGCACAAGGGTTTTCTACAATCCATGAAACAGTCTATGAAAATCGCTTTGGTTATACAGATATGTTAAAGCAAATGGGAGCCGATATAGAACTCTCCACAAGCTGCCTTGGCTGCAAAGAATGTCGTTTTGCTCATCAAGGCTTCTATCATAGCTTAATGGTTAAAGGACCTACTCCTCTTTCTTCCAAGAAAATTGCAATTCCAGATCTTCGCGCAGGATTTGCTTATGTGCTAGCCGCCCTGATTGCTCCCGACGAAAGCATCATCACCAACATTTACAATCTCGATAGGGGATATGAGCATTTGGTAGAAAAACTCTCAAGCGTTGGCGCTCATATTTCTAGAGAGCGACAAATCAAAGATGTTAAAGAAAAAATTTCATCTATGCAAGCAGCCTCGATTTTAACGGAAAATACCCCTAAAACACCTTGACTATTGCGTTGAGACTGCTTTAAGCTTTTGGGATCAATTTAAGCCAATTAATCCCATTTTATGCTACTTGCCACTCAATCGCCGTCTCCCTGGAGACTAGCGCAAAGAAAAAATTTTACAGACTGGAAAACTCTAGCTCACTTCCTCGAGCTAGACACATCTCACTATGCCAAGATAGTCGAAATCGCCCACTTCCCCCTTAACCTACCTTTACGACTTGCAGAGAAAATAGAAAAGAACTCTTTTGACGACCCCATTTTACGACAATTTCTCCCAATAATTGAGGAAGGGACCCAAGTTGAAGGATTCACTATAGACCCGGTTGGAGATTTAAGTGCTCGTAAAGGGGACAAACTGCTGCACAAATATGAAGGAAGAGCGCTACTTATCACAACAAGCGCTTGCGCGATGCATTGCAGGTATTGCTTTAGAAGAAATTTTCCCTATGAAAACCAAGATAAGACTTTTACTGAAGAACTAGAAATCCTCCAAAATGACCATTCTATAAAAGAAATCATCTTGAGTGGAGGAGATCCCCTATCTCTTAGCAATGAGCTCTTACGATCTTTACTTACAAGACTCGGTGAAATTCCTCATATTACTAAAATTCGCTTTCACTCCCGATTCCCTATAGGAATACCAGAAAGGATCGATGAGGAATTTCTCACTCTTCTTGCAGAGCTTCCAAAGCAAGTAATTTTCATTATTCATAGCAATCATCCGAGAGAACTAGATGAAGATGTCTTAGGCTCTTTAAAAAAGCTCCAGAAGCTAGGCATCCCCATTCTTAATCAGTCGGTACTTCTTAAAGGGGTCAATGACTCTTTTGAAACGATGAAAGAGCTTTTAGAAAAGCTCATAGATAACGGAATCCTTCCTTACTATCTCCATCAACTGGATCGAGCAGAAGGAGTTTCCCATTTTGAAACTTCTGAAGAATTTGGCAAAGATCTGCTTGCTCAGCTTGCTAAAGTTCTTCCTGGATATGCTATCCCTAGATATGTCAGAGAAATCGCCGGAAAAAATTCAAAGACTCCTATTTTTTAGCGGTAGCTTTTTTTAAGCCTTGGTAAAATGTCCTGTAAAAAAAGTTAAGTGATAGCAAGATCAGCTTCTTAAATTGTCTCACAGTCTGTGAGACTTTTTCCTAAAATCGGCAAAAGCCTGCATTAAAAAACTACATTCTTTCTACAATTCTCAGTCCTAAAATATTTAACCCCTTAGCAAGAATACGCGCTGTCACTTCACATAAAAGCAAACGGCTGTCCTCTTCGGCAACCCCTTCAACTCTGCAATCTCTATAGAAGGCATTAAATGCCTCTGAAAGACCGTAGAGATAGTCAGTAAGTCTATTCGGGAGAAGATCCCTTGTCATAGCCTCTAAAGTCTCTCCAAACTGCCTGATATGGATTGCTAATGCGATTTCTGAAGGATGAACTAAGGAGATAGGAGAGGTTTGCATAAGATCTTCTATATTTTTTTGCCCTTTTCTTTTGATACCCTGAACTCGCACATAAGCATAAAGAAGAAAAGCGGCTGTATTCCCTTCAAATTTAAGCATCCTCTCATAGCTAAAGAGGTAGTCCTTTATTCTGTGACAAGAAAGATCGGCATACTTCACAGCTCCAATACCTAAAGCCACTGCTAGGTCGCTTTTCTCTTGAGGAGATGCATCAGGGAGGCGAATTTCTATGATCTCTCTTGATTGCCTAACAGCTTCTAAAAGTAGATCTATGAGCTTTTCAGTGTCACCCGATCTTGTTTTAAACTTTTTCCCATCAGCTCCAAGAACGACGCCAAATGTAACATGATCCAGCTGTACCTTACTCGGATCGTAATATTTAGCTTTTTCTGCCGCTTGAAATACTTGCTGGAAATGCAGAGCTTGACCGGCATCAGTAACGCAGATAATACGATCGGCTTTTTCCACATCTACTCTATGCCTAAGAGCTGCCATGTCTGTCGTCTCGTAGTTGTACCCACCATCAGACTTCTGCACTATCATGGGAAGAGGCTCACCATCTCTACCGATAAACCCATCCATAAATATACATTTTGCTCCACCGGACATTGTAACAAGACCTTTGCTCTCAAGGTCTTTCACAATATCAGCGAGTTGGGGATTATAAAAAGATTCTCCCCTTTCAATGAGAGAAACATCCATAAGATCATATATCTCTTGGAACGCTGTGCGAGAAATTTCACAGATCATTTGCCAGGCTTTTAAAGAAGCTGTATCTCCACTTTGTAGTTTTACCACTTGCAGCTGAGCTTTCTTTTTAAAATCAGCATCTTCATCAAATTTTTTCTTAGAAGCCTTATACCACTCCATAAGGTGGGGAAGGTCAGTAGCCTCTTCACCGCTTAGAACTTTTGGTTGAAACTCATTTAAATACATGATGAGCATGCCAAATTGCGTCCCCCAATCACCCACGTGATTGAGTCTTAAAACATCATGTCCTATAAACTCAAAAAGACGGGCAATGCAATCACCGATGATTGTAGACCTAAGGTGTCCAACATGAAGCTCTTTTGCAATATTAGGAGAGGAAAATTCTACGATAATCTTCTGCTTTTTCTCAGGTAGTGGAACTCCAAGCCTTTCATCCGCAAGAACCTCATTAATTTCCTTTGATAAAAACTGCGTATCCACCGTCATATTAATGAATCCAGGCCCTGCAATTTCAATCTTGGAAAGAATTGAGTCTTTATCTTCCTTAAGCAGATTAACGATGGCTTCAGCTACTTGCCTTGGATTTTTTTTTAGCTCTTTGGCAATCTTTAGTGAGTTATTGCATTGGTAATGCCCGAACTGAGGCTGGCTGCTTTGGACGACTTCTGGCTCCAGAAGTACGCTATCGTGAGGCAGCTGAGCACCAAATTCACCTTTTAAGGCACCCTCTAGCTTTTGCTGAAGCCTATGAAGAATCGTCTGCATGGAGTATTTCCTTTACTGAGCGTGATGATAAAAAGGCTTTTCTTTGCGCTTACCTATTTTATACTTAAGCCTATACTCAGCAAGGGAATTAGCCGCGTGATTTGTCGAATACCCATTTTGCTCAGCAATATCAAAAATAGTTAGCAGCTGATCATATAGTTTATCTGTTTTGCTGCGAGCAACTTCAGGATTGTACCCTTCGACCAGAAGCTCATCAGACACATTGATAAGTCCACCGGCATTAATTACATAGTCCGGAGCATATAAAATCCCACGCTTCATGAGTTCCTCTCCATCTCTTTCTGTAAGGAGCTGGTTATTAGCCGCTCCGGCTACAATTTTACACTTGAGTTGAGGAATCGTTCTTACATTGAGAAATCCACCTAGAGCGCAAGGGGAGAAAACATCACAATCAACCTTGTGTATTTCATCAGGAGCGCAGTACGAGGCCCCATATTGCTTAGCAAGTTTTATCACTCTATCCATCGCAACATCACTTAGTATGAGCTTTGCTCCATTCCAAAACAAAATATCCGCAAGAATGCTTCCGACGCTACCAATACCTTGAATGGCAATTTTTTTATCTTTTACAGAATCAGTTCCATAGACTTTCTTTAAAGCTGCTTGGATACCTCTATACACACCCCATGCAGTGAAATAGGAAGGGTTACCGCTACTTTTTTCATGATTTAACCCAGTAACATATTTTGTAGATCGACTAATCGTCGCCACATCATCCATACTGCAACCAACATCTTCTGCGCAAGTATAGAGACCCCGTAAACTCTCGACAGCTCTTCCAAAAGAAAGAAGCATTTGCTCTGTCTTTCCTTTTGCTGGATCAAGAATGATAACACTCTTAGCGCCACCAACTCCACACTCAGCAACCGCCGATTTATAGGTCATAGCTTTAGAGAGTCTTAAAACATCCGTTAGAGCGTCGTCGAAATTCGCATATGGATAAATCCTTGTTCCTCCGAGTGAGGGCCCAAATGTCGTATTATGAATGCAAATAATGGCAAGGAGTCCTGTTGCATCGTCTCTTACCTTAACTATCTTCTCGTATCCTTCAACGAATATTTCCTCTACTTGGAGTGTATCTTGTAAAATTAAGGCCATGGCTTCTCCCTATCAATTAAGAAAATTAATAACTTCGTACGATAAATCAATATAGAGTAACACTGTTTCTAAGAGAAATCAACCAATCATTTCAAAGCGGGGATTGGCATTTCGAGAAATATTGAATAGATTTATTGAGGGAAAATCCCTGGTTAAAAGCTTGATAGATAATACTTTTATAAGGTAGACTCGTGGTTTTACTATAGAATTTTCTTCTTAAATACAGCTCTGCAAAGAGTGTTTTTTACTATCAGAGGTTTAAATGGCATCGCTTGTGATTACAGAAACTCTTAAAGATGAGTTACATAGCTTTTTGCAAAAAAACAAGAAAGCGGACTTGATCACCACTTACCTCTATTTCTTAGAGAAAAAATTCAACTGCAAACCAGTTCTTTTTATCAGAGAAAAGACGATTTACCAAAGCCAAGATGCTCTCATTAAAAGCCTTGAAGACCAAGGTAAACTCTGGCGAGAAACAGAAATTAAGATCCAGACCGGCCCGCAAGGGGTAAACGAACTAACGAAAAAGGTTTATATTTGTCCATTTACCGGAAAGGTTTTTGGCGACAATACCCATCCGAATCCCCAAGACGCAATCTATGACTGGGTGTCAAAATGTCCAGAAAACACTGAGCGAATCGGAGGTCTTAAAGTAAAAAGATTTTTTGTTTCTGAAGACGCTGAAGTTATTAAGAATTATATCGTAAAAAGAAAAGAACCTATCAAAAAAATAGTATATTCTTCTGTTGTAACAGGTAAACTCTTTAACAACAAATCTACTGTGATTGAAGATTTCATCAAGAGCCAACTAAAACCGATCCCTCTTGGAGAAGTAACGAACCAAAATAGATTCCAGATTGAAGAATCCTTCTTAAATTTCATCCAAAATCATCTAGAAGAAGGGAAAATAGCCTCTTTTGTAGAAGCCCTTTCCCAAGTAGAAGAATTTTCCTCCTACCTAGACCAATGGCTTGAAGAAGACAGCAAAGACGAAGTGTAATGCAAGGATCCCCATCTTCTAGCTACTCTTCATTTAGCGCTGAAGAAACAATAATTATTGCATCCCAGCTCGCAAAATCACTTATAAAAGGTGATATAGTAACACTGCACGGGCCCCTTGGAGCTGGGAAAACAACTTTTGTAAAAGGTATTATTTCTGCACTTTGCAATATCAGTTTACATGAAGTATCAAGTCCGACTTTTACTTATATGAACATATATACCGGGGAAAATCCTGTACATCATTTTGATCTATACAGGATCACAAATGAAGAGCAGTTTTTTCAATTGGGTCTTTGTGAATATTTAGACCAAAATGCTATCTGCCTTGTTGAGTGGCCAGAAAAAATTTCCTCCTACCTAAAAAATCCAAGCCTGCGAATTACATTAAGCTATCGAGACGCAAATGAGCGGCTGATTGAAATCACAAGAGAAAAAAAATGAAAAAACTTGAGTTCCAAAAGACAAATTACGTCCGCTCTGTGATAGAACCAAGCAACTATCCTACGTACTATAAAGGAAAAGATCATCTCCCTGAAATTGCAATTGTTGGAAGATCAAATGTAGGAAAGTCCTCACTCATTAACCACCTTACTCAAGTAAAAATCCTTGCAAAGGTCTCTTCAGTTCCTGGAAAAACACAAACAATTAACTTCTATCTTGTGGATAACCAATTAAGCCTTGTTGACCTTCCGGGTTACGGATTTTCTAAAGTAGGCTATGCCTTAAAAAAGGTATGGGCTGACTCCCTGGAAACATATCTTAAAACAAGACAAGAGCTGCAACTAATCCTTTTACTTATCGACCTTAGAAGAACTCTTTCTGAAGATGACCGTGGCTTTATAGAATGGGCAGCGGCAAATCAAAAACCACTGTACTTCATCTTTACTAAAGCCGACAAGCTTTCTAAGGCAGAAAAAAAAGAGTCTCTCGCAGCTCTTGTGCAATCTATTAGTGAAGTTTATCCTCTGCAACCTTTAGAATATATCGCTTATTCAGTCAAAGATATCGACTGCAGAATACAACTTCGAGAAAAACTTCAACAATTAGTAACATAAGAGATTCCCATGGGTTTACTGAAAAACGAGCTATTTGTCTGTCTTGATTTAGAAACAACAGGACTTGTTCCTGAAACGGATCATATCATTGAAGTGGCAGCGGTTTTATTCACCTCAGAAGGGATCGTTAAAAGTTTTGAAACACTCATAGATCCAGGCTGCCCTATTTCTCCAGAGTCGATGGCCATACACCATATCACAGATGATATGGTAAAAGGGAAACCTAGCATCGCGGATGTTCTTCCTCAGATTATTCAATTTGTCGGCAGGCATACTATCGTAGGTCACGGCATAACTATGGATATCGCTTTTCTTGTACAAGCCGCTAAAAAACTAAGTATTCACAGCAATCTAGCTACGCAACTTTTCTTCGATACCCTCCGCCTAGCCAGACTCTATGGAGAGAGCCCAACTAACTCCCTACAAAAACTTCGTGAGCATTTTAATATTCCTGCTGAAGGCGCTCATCGAGCGATGAATGATGTACTCGTAAACATTGAAGTTTTTAAATTTCTAACAGTCAATTTTAAAACAAAAGAACAAGTCGAAGAAAGACTTTCCAGACCCATTCCCCTAAAAACCATGCCTCTTGGAAAACACAAAGGAAGACCTTTTGCAGAAATCCCAGTAGAGTATCTACAATGGGCTGTAAATAAGGATTTCGATCAAGATCTGATGTTTTCTTTAAAAAATGAGCTTAAGAAAAGGAAGAAGGGTACGCAATTCGGCCAAGCCGGCAATCCTTTTGCAAACCTTTAAAGTTGAATTTTTAAGAATTCCTCTGCTAAAAAAACATTCGTTTATTATACTCTAAACTTCTTAACTTACCCATATTTTAAAAGCTACGATACTTTGAACAAGGAAATCCGTTCTGTGAATAAACTCAGCTTAAAAGATCTAGATGTAAAAAATAAAAAAGTCCTTATTCGAGTAGATTTTAATGTTCCTCTGACACCTGAGGGTTTAATCTCCGATGCTACACGCATTCAAGAGTCACTCCCTTCCATAGAATATGTTCTTAAGTCTGGTGGAAGCGTTATCCTTATGAGCCACATGGGAAGACCTAAAGGGAAAAAAGATCCGGCATTCTCCCTTACACCTTGCGCTAAATACCTTTCTGCTCTTTTAAAAATCCCTGTAAAAATGGCTCCTGACTGTATTGGTGAAGAAACAGAAACTCTCGTAAAAAATATGTACCCGGGGCAAGTAATCCTTCTAGAAAACCTCCGATTTTATCCCGCAGAGGAAAAACCCGAACTTGACCCTTCCTTTGCAAAAAACTTAGCAAAACTCGGTGACATCTATGTAAATGATGCTTTTGGCACGGCTCATAGAAAACATTCTTCTACCGCAGTTATTGCTCAGTATTTTCCTGGAAAAGCCGCAGCCGGATTCTTACTAGAAAAAGAAATAAGCGCATTAAGCAGCATTCTCTTGGAACCTAAGCAACCTTTTTTTGCTATTGTCGGCGGTTCCAAAATATCTTCTAAAATGGGAGTGCTTCTCTCTCTTGCGACCAAAACAAAAGCGATCTTCATAGGGGGTGGAATGTCTTACACTTTTATGAAAGCTAGAGGTCTTACCATTGGAGACTCGATCCACGAAGATGATCAAATGCAAGCGGCCAAAAATTTTACGGAGTTTTGTAAGAATCACTCTGTAGAACTTTTTCTTCCCATCGATTTAGTTGTAGCAAGTACTTATGGTCCCGATGCTCCAAGCCAAGTAATACAAGTGGAAGATGGAATTCCAGATGGTTTTCAAGGAATGGATATTGGCCCTAAAACACGAGAACTCTGGCAGAAAAAGCTACTTGATGCCAAAACAATTTTTTGGAACGGTCCATTAGGGGTATTTGAATTCCTAAAGTTTTCCGAAGGGACATTTACTATCGCTAGAACTATAGCCTCTTTACCCGGATGCTCTTCTATTGTTGGGGGAGGGGACTCAGTTGCCGCAATCAATCAATTAGGAATCGCTGATAAATTCACCCATATTTCTACAGGCGGCGGAGCCTCCTTAGAATTTATTGAATTTGGAAACCTTCCGGGAATTGAAGCTTTATCAAAGAAATAAATTTACTCCCAATTCGCAATATGCAAATTTAAAATTTACATAGCTAGAAGATAGGCGTTTTTCCATAATTTCTTCTGGTAAATTGTTTGCTTTTTTTTATTATTAAAATATGGATTTGCTAGCAAAAAAACTTATAATTGAAAATTAACTTTCAAACTATCATTTTGCAAAGAAATTATAAGATCTTGTTGTCAAATAAACCAAAATCCATATAATTAGAAGCATTCTATAGGATAGTCATCAAACCAATGACAAAGGCCACTAAAATGCCAAAGTTTGAGCATTCGTATCCACGGCAAAATCTTTATTGCCACAGAGAGCCTAACCTTCCCCTACTTTTGAGAGATCAGCCATGTCTATAGCTCCCAATAATACCTCTAAGGAATTTGGTCCGATACGGTCTTTTTTATGGCCGATTCATTTTAGTGAACTGAAAAAATTCATCCCAATGCTTGGGATTTTTTTCTTTGTAGGCTTTAATTACAGCATCTTACGTATCACAAAAGATGCTCTTGTAGTTACTGCTCCGGGATCCGGCGCCGAAGCTCTGCCGTTTCTTAAAGTTTGGGCTATCTTGCCCATGGCATTCCTGTTCACCTTTATATTTACCAGAGTTTCAAACAAATTAAGTCGAGAAAAAGTCTTCTACGTCATGATGAGCATTTTCATCGGGTTCTTTTTCCTCTTTGCGCTTGTTCTATATCCTTGCAGAGACACCCTCCACCCTCATCAACTTGCAGACACTATGCAAAGTTACCTTCCCCTCGGACTTAAAGGTCTTGTAGCCATCTTCCGAAACTGGACTTATTCTGCTTTTTACGTAATGGCGGAGATGTGGAGCACTATTATAATGACAGTCCTTGCATGGGGATTTGCTAACGAAGTGACCTCGGTTAAGGATGCTAAGCGTTATTACGGGGTGCTTGGAATTGCTATAAACATTTCAGGAATTGCTGCTGGATATACAGTAACACTACTGTCTCAGCAGGCATTCAATCCCACCCTATTTATAGGAACAGACGCTTGGGGCCAATCCATTTTCTTTATCAATGCCATAATTATTGTAAGCTCCCTCGCATGCGTTGCCTGCTTTAGATATATGCACAAGATCGGGTTTGGATATAACTCAGCCACTTATAAGCATCACCACGGCGAAACTAAAGTTAAAATGGGACTTAGAAAAAACTTTGCTTACCTTGCCAAATCTAAATATTTAGTGTGTCTGGCTCTTATAGTCGTAATGTATAATATAGCGATTAACCTTGTGGAAGTTGTCTGGAAAGACCAGATGAAGCAACTCTGCCCCAATCCTAGCGAATTTAACGCTTATATGGGACAGGTCCTTACAGCCGGCGGCATCATAGCCACAATCGTTAGTATATTCATCTTAGGTACTGTAATAAGAAAATTCAGCTGGAAAACAAGCGCTCTAATTTCCCCCATCATCATGATCACGACGGGAATTGGGTTCTTCTCATTTATCCTATTTAAAGATACAAGCTTTGGTAGCTTGGCAGTCTGGATTGGAGCCACACCACTTGCAGTAGGGGTGTTCTTCGGATCCCTACAGAACTGTCTGGCAAGAGCTTCTAAATACACATTCTTCGATGCTACAAAGGAAATTGCTTTTATCCCCTTATCTAAAGAAAGCAAGCTTAAAGGAAAAGCTGCAATTGACGGAGTAGGCTCAAGACTTGGCAAATCCGGCGGATCTGTCATTCACCAAGGGCTTCTTATGTTCTCAGGTACTGTAGCGCTTAGTACTCCTTATGTAGCAGTCCTCCTTTTTGGTGTGATTGGAGCGTGGATGCTCGCTGTAAAAGCTCTTGGCAAACAATTTAACGTCCTAGTAAGTCAGCACGACACTCTTACTGTTCCTGAAGATGATAAACAGAATCAGGACATAGCTACAGGAGCCCCTGCAGCAACAACGACCTAATTATAGGCTTCCCCTTTCCTATATAATAGGCAAAAAGTACGGTACATGATAAGAAGAGTATTTTAATCATCACCACTGGTAAGAACCTGCATGGAACAATTCGTTGAATTTATCACACAGCACGCTTCAAAGGCACATTGGTTTATTTTTTTAAGCCTGCTACTTGCTGGCTGCAACATTCCCATCAGCATCGATGTTGTTCTGATACTAAGCGCTGTTCTTGCAGCCTCTTTTGTTCCAGAACATACCTACCTCCTTTTTGGAAGCGTCCTATTTGGCTGCATGTTTTCCGCTTGGATAGCCTATTTCCTAGGAAGATTTATCGGAGATAAACTCGTAAAATTCAGATTTTTTGCAAAACTTCTTCATCCCCAAAGACTAGAAAAGCTCCAAGGGTTTTATTCAAAATATGGAATATGGACATTCATTATAGGAAGATTCATTCCCTTTGGAGTACGCAACTGTATTTTTATGACAAGCGGAATGAGCAAAATGCCTTTTAAAACATTTGCGCTAAGAGATGCTGTTGGTTGCACTATCTGGACAACGTGCTCTTTTACCGTTTTTTATATGATAGGACAAAACTTCCAAACCATTTGGGAATCAGTAAAGACATTTAATATCATCATATTTGCAGCTTTCAGTGTGACGGGAATTATCGTCTTCTGGTATAAGCTAAAGAAAAGAAAGCGTATAGAAGCCAGCAACAAAACCCCGTAGAAAAACTAATTTTCTTATCCGCCATTGAAAAAAAAACAAAAGCTTGTTCATAAGATGTTCAACTTATCCAATAGTTTATCTCTCGTAAGAGCGCCGCTGGCTCTGCTTTTCCTAATGGAAAGTACAACTATCCGAATCATAGCAATAATTCTTGCCATGATTACAGATAGCATTGACGGCTACGTTGCAAGAAGATCGAAATCGGCTTCCCGCTTTGGAGCCATACTCGATCCTGCTATGGATAAATTCTTTGTCTACTTTGCATTAACTGTATTTTTCTTAGAGGGGAAACTTGAACTTTGGCAGGCACTTGCCATGATTTCGAGAGACTTCTTTCTTGTATTTTTTGCCATCTATCTTTTTGCTGTAGGCTCCCTTCGCAACTACGAATACCGCTCTATCCGGTTTGGAAAGATATCTACTGCGCTGCAGTTCCTCGTACTGCTTGGAATCTGCTTTAACATCGTTTTCCCAGCGGCCGTTTTCCTCGTATTCGTCCTATTAGGCTCGCTTGCTTTCGTTGAGCTTTTTGTCCGGTTGCGAGTCTCTTAGAGTTGAACTTAGACTCAGCTATTGACTTACCAGCCTACGATATTCTTCCCAAATTTTTTCTCCCCGTTTGGTTAAAGAAACTTGAGCAGGATCCGTACCTAACCCCATTATATCTCCAAACATTATATGTACAATTGAAAGCATTTCTGGATCAGAAATGGCTGAGTGACCTATTTCTTGGAGCATAGTTTGTGTACTCAATCCCGCCAATCCCATTAATATCGATAGCTGTTCTTCTAAATAAAAGATCAGATAATTATCACCGGTACAAAACTTAAGAGAAACATGTTCACAATGAATTTTCTCTTCTAATCGAGCTGTTAATTGAGCTAAAATATCACCTTTCTCTTCGTTGGTGTATTTACACCAATTAGAATATAAAATTGCGTAATATTGGGTCGACTGGGTTGTCCCTACAGGTTTCAAAGGACATAACCTTCCCACATCTGAACTTGTAAATGCAATGCTCACCCAAGTATTAGGGAGTATCCTAGGAACGGTTAATGCCTGAATAGGTCGTCCATCTAATACTTGATTAACCTTCCGACTTGTATCCCCTTTGATTAAATTATTTCCATCAACCATAAGCCCCTGTACTACCAGATCACTTAATTGAGGAAGAGAGGAAATTTTTTTTATTAGATCATCAATCGTACTTTTTTCATCAATATCTACTGGGAAAAATTGGGATCTCGCACCTACATTTACTATCATTATCGCCTCTCTTTAATCACATGCCATAACCACTACGATAAAATTAGATCATATAAATAAATCTTACTGAATCCATATAAATACCAAACAAACACTTTTAAATGCAATTAACCCTTAAACCTCCAAATGAAACGAAACAACTGCGAGCCTCTCATTCGAATTAATTTAATCACTACAAAAGGATCAAATGGCAAATTTACAGATTCAAGGATATGTACCACTTCATTTTAAAACTTTAGCATCTAGATGATCAGGCATACACATTAGCAATAAACCTGATTTTTCTAGGTTAAGCAACTTTCAAATTCAGGTCTACATACCTCTTAGAGTTTAAGAGTCGATTCAATGGCAAAGGTTTGCACAGGCATTTTTACACCTTCTTTGTCTAGTATCTGATAGATACCAACTAAAATCTCTTCTTTTACAGCTAGGTACTCAGGGAGCTCTGTTGCAACAACATAGGCATCAAGATAGATACCAAGCGCTGATTCATTCACCGTATTCAAAAAAACTAGAGGCTCATAACTCGGATCTACAGAAGGATGTGCTTTTAAAAATACCCTGCAATTTTCCGTTAAAGTTTTGAGTTTTGAGAAGTCAGAATGCCGGATGTTAATATGTTCTAAAATTCTACGATGGGACATCCTTGATGAATTGATAACCAGAGCATTAGAAAATATGGCGTTAGGTAGATATACTGGGCGCTTGTCCTTATCTCGTATCACAGTCAGATACCAGCCTATCTCTTCTACGACTACCGGACCTTCAAGATTCTGAGAGGGAAGGCTAATCTGGTCACCCACTAAAAAAGGCCGGGTAATAGAAAGCATAAGACCACCACAAAAGTTGCTTATGACATCTTTTGCTGCAAAGCCGACTGTTGCAGCACCAATTCCTCCAAAAGCCAGAAGCGGCCAAATATCTAGCTGAAATACTTGTAAAATAATGAGTATCGATAAGATGTAAATCACCATAGAAAGCAGCTTACCTAGAGTATGGCCAAGGCCCGAAGAGACCATCTTGGGATGGTATTGCAAAGCATGTAATACATGCTTTTTCCAGCGAATAGCCATCCACGTGATGCAAATAACAAAAATTGAACTTATAAAGGGTCTTGTAGATTCAGCAAAATTTGAAAGCGAAAACCTCTCGGCTAAAATATGAATGATATAATATGTAGCGAGCGCCGCGCAAAGGACTTTAAAGGGAGTTAAAATAATAACATCAATCTTACAAGTCCAAGAGGAAGCTTTATTTTCCTCTTTACGACTTATTTTTCTTATAAAGACCGAAACGACCCATTGTAAAAGCAGAAGAGCTCCAAGTCCTAAAAAAATCTCTACCATCCAAATGGAGCTCTTATCTATAAGAGTCGAATAATTAATACTATAGAATTTATCCACACTTTCTCCCTTTACTTTTAAGGTTACAAGGCAAAATCGCACGCGTCAAGACTAATATTGTAGAGAAAAAACCTCCAAATTTCTAACATAAAATATATTACTTACTTGGCGGGATATTATGAATTTTACAAGAGAATCTGTTTTCATATCGGCAACACGTTGCTTTTGCAATGCATTTGCTGTAGTCTTAGGCGTTTTTTTAGCAGTAGTTGCTGTATTTGTTGGAGTTATGATGCTCTCAAATCCAGAAATCATGCCCAATAAAACTGAACTCGTCGTCGCACCCGATGCAAATGGCAGCAGAACTCTACTCCATGAATCTACCCCTGCTATCCTCCGGATTAACATCCACGGAGTTATCGGAGAGGGAGCTTTAACCACAGAAAACATCCAAAACGTCCTTTTAGACTCAAGAGAAGACCTACTAAAGCACAATCGAGTGAAAGCAATATTTCTTCACATGAATACCCCGGGCGGTACAGTTACTGATTCTAATGGAATCTACCAGCTTCTCATGAACTACAAGAAAACCTATAACGTACCTATCTACGCCTTTGTCGATGGACTCTGCGCATCAGGGGGTATGTATATTTGTTCCGCTGCCGATAAAATCTATGCGACATCTCCAAGTATCATCGGTTCCGTAGGAGTTATTTTAGGTCCGACATTTAACTTCTCAGAGGCCATGGAAAAAATTGGAGTGCAGGCATGTACTCTTACACAAGGTAAAGACAAAGATATGCTCAACCCCTTCCGCCCATGGGTTCCAGGAGAGCAGCAGTCTTTAATGGATATCACCCATTCCCTCTATATACAGTTTGTTGACATCGTTGTATCTGGTAGAAAAGATCTCGATAAAGACAAACTCATTAATGAATATGGAGCGCAAGTATACGTAGCTGACCTGGCACATGAGTATGGATATATCGATGTACCAGACACCAATTATAGCGCAGCACTAAAAGACCTGACAATAGCTGCCGGTATCGCAGAACCCCAAGCCTACCAGGTAGTGCAGCTAGAAATGCCTTCATCACTACTGGCAAGTCTTATCCAAAGCAAGTCGGCTCTTATCACAGGCAAACTAACGCATGTATTCCAGATAGCGCCTGGCATGAGTTCTGAGCTTAGCGGCAAGTTCCTTTACCTGTACCAACCACAACCAGCTCTTTAACACTTTGGCTCCTTACTTAAGTAAGGAGCCAAAGTGTTAAAGAGCTGG
>JAPLSW010000088.1 GCA_026398435.1 Chlamydiota bacterium
AGGCCTTTTTAGAGGCAAAATGAGCTTACATCGTCCTACAGTTGTCGTCGGCATGTCCGGAGGGGTAGATTCCTCCGTTTCCGCCCTTCTCCTTAAAAATAAGGGCTATAACGTCATCGGCCTATTTATGAAAAATTGGGAAGAAAAAGACGAGAGCGGAGTATGCACCTCTGCAAAAGAATATGCAGATGTAGTCTCTGTCTGCGAGAAATTGCAAATACCTTACTACTCTGTAAATTTCGTCCAAGAATATTGGGATAATGTTTTTTCTCATTTTATTGAAGAGCTTAAAAAAGGTCATACCCCCAATCCCGATATCCTCTGCAATAGAGAGATCAAATTCCAAGTCTTTCTAGCCAAAGCTAAATCCCTTGGTGCAGACTTTTTAGCAACAGGCCACTACTGCCAGATCGGAGGATCTACAGAAGACCCTACGCTTGTTAAAGGGCTCGATCCAGGAAAAGACCAAAGCTATTTTCTCTACACTCTAAAAACCCCTATCCTCAAACAGGTCCTATTTCCGATCGGCCACTTGAATAAAAGTGATGTGAGAAAAATCGCTCAGGAAAATGGTCTTTCCACCGCTGCAAAAAAAGACAGCACAGGGATCTGCTTTATCGGAAAGAGAAATTTCAAAGACTTCGTTAGCAACTATATCCCCTACAATAAGGGCCCATTTCTTACTCTCGATGGGAAAAATGTAGGCACCCATGAAGGGATGGCCTATTATACCATAGGCCAGCGCAAAGGAATTGGGATCGGTGGTCCCGGAGATGCCTGGTTTGTCATAGGAAAAAATGCAAACACAAATGTCGTATACGTCGCTCAAGGAACGGATCACCCGGCCCTTTACTCAGACACATTAACTGCAACAGAAGCCTCTTGGGTATCATCCCCTCCTAAAACCTTCCCCCATACCTGCAAAGCTAAGATCCGCTACCGGCAACAGGACCAAGAATGCCATATTGAAACTATAGAAGACGGCGTTATGCATGTCCGTTTTGACACCCCACAAAGAGCAATCACTGAGAGACAATCCATTGTTTTTTATGATGGTGATGTGTGTATCGGAGGAGCGATGATTCAGAGATCTGGCCCTACCTATCACGAGCAAGGAAAACCTTTGCTAAGTTGCAATTGAAATCCGATTAATTTACTATTTCGAATAAGCGACAATTAACACTTAATACTACCTTCTAGGAAGTTTATGTCTCACAAAAAAATCCCCCTGCTATCTCTTATTTTACTTATTGTTACGGCCATTGATAGCATAAAAAATTTGCCTGCGTCCGCTTTATTTGGAAGCGAACTTATTTTCTTTTTCGTTATATCTGCCATTCTTTTTTTAGTTCCGACAGCCCTTGTTGCAGCAGAACTATCAGCCACTTTTTCTGAAAAAGGGGGAGTGTACCACTGGATCGATGTTGCTTTCGGAGAGAAATGGGCGATGGTTGCGATCTGGATGCAGTGGATCAATACGATGGTATGGTATCCAACAATCCTTTCCTTTATCGCAGGAACACTTGCTTACCTGATTGACCCAAGCCTTGCAACCCATACTTGGTTTATACTCACTGTGGTTCTCACTGTATTTTGGAGCGTTACATTAATTAACCTAAAAGGTCTTCACACCTCTGCTAAAATCAACAATTTCTGTGGACTTGTCGGTACGGTGATCCCCCTACTATTTTTAGTAGCACTTGGCGCCCTATGGGTATTTACAGGTAAGCCTTTGCAAATTTCCTTCGATACAAAAAGCCTTGTCCCTTCCCTTGCCCATCAAGGAAATTGGGTTTCATTGATTGCCATCATGGCCTCCTATCTTGGGATGGAACTCTCCGGCGTCCATGTCAATGACATCAAAGACCCTCAGCGCAACTTCCCTAAAGCCGTTCTTATTTCTAGCTTATTCATACTCCTTTCTATGGTCCTTGGCTCACTTGCTATCGCAGTGATTGTTCCTGTAAAAGAGATTAACCTAATTGCGGGAGTCATGCAGGTGTTTACACAGATGTTTAATGCCTTCGGCATTAGCTATCTGATCCCCGTCATGACCGTACTTATCGTTATAGGATCGATTGGCAACATCACAAATTGGCTTATTTCTCCCGCCAAAGGATTACTCCATGCAGCAGAATTTGGGTTTCTCCCCCCCTTCTTTGCTCGTAAAAATGCAAATGGGGTAGCATCGCGGATTTTACTTGCCCAAGCGATCCTTGTGAGTATCTTTTGCCTGCTATTTTTTGTTGTACCAAGTATCAACGGATTCTTCTGGTTTTTAACGGCTCTTAGCACAGGTCTTTATATGATCATGTATGTACTTATGTTTCTAGCGGCCCTTAAGCTCCACTATAAGCACGTAAATAGACCTAAGGTCTTTAAAATCCCGGGACGTCAACTTGGAATGTGGATTACAGCACTACTCGGACTTACAGGATGTCTTGCTACAATCCTAGTAAGCTTCCTCCCTCCTGATAATGTAAACATCGGATCGGCAAGCAGCTATATTTCGATGATAGTCCTTGGAAATGTAATTACTATCGCCCCTATTTTCCTATTTTACCTTTATAAAAAAATGAGACCGTTAAAAAGGCGATAACTACTGCCAAAGAGACCCTTGAGCAGAAATTTTTGATGTTGGATTTCGAAGGAAGAAAAGGTTAAAGTAGGAAGATTTTCGTCGTAACACTTGCGTCCGGTAAAACACCGGACGCAAAAAAAGACTCTTTAGAGATTAGAATCCGAAATCGATTTTGACATAAGGACCAGCGAGGCCAAAGTCACTTACTACTCTTTCAAAACTGCGAGCATATACTCCAGTTGCTTGAGTTGCAATCGAGCTAAGGGAACCTAGAGCTACTTCACTACCCATATCTACAGAACGGATAGCATTGATATAGATTTGCGCTTGATAGCCAGCTTCAAACTTGAACATATAATTTTTTTTGAATAGAGCTTCATAAGCAAGTCCTAAACTCCCTTCAAATCCAGGAACCACTCCCATTTTATTTATTACACTAGTTGTTTGAACGTTAGGACTTGGTTCAGCAAGTGCTGCTAAGTCATTGGACGTTGTTGTAAAGGTTGTGTTATTTAGAAACTTACCTACATAAAGAGACGCTCTGGAGTTTCCAACAAACTGGAATCCATTCACGATTTTATAGGTAAAATCAACGCCAAGCTGAGGACCGGCCCCTGTAAACTTAGCAGGAACTGAAATCGTACGTTCAACAGGGGAACCTCCTGTATCAGTTCCAGTAAATGTCGTATGTCTTTTCTCTACAATGCGAGAAAAGCTAACGCCTGCGAAAAGATTAGTGTGTAGACGGCTTCCTAGATCGACAAATGTACCGTAATCAAGGTTCACTTCATCAAACTGGAATCTTACAGTCCCTTTTCCAGCTTTATAAAAGCTTGCATCAGGTCCAATTTCAAAAAAGGGCCCGAACATGAATGTAGGGTCTGAAACGGCAAATGAATTAGAATCTTTCGGAGTGTGAAAGCGCTCCCAGTTCAGCATCAAAGCCGAATTTGTCTTGTGGAACATTCCTGCAATCCCTACGTCAAATCCAAAATGAAATTCAGGGGCGATACGAGGAATTACCCAATCTGGAGAAAGAACAGGACTAGTAGTTCCATAATCAAAAGGAATGGCCTCTGCACCATAATCGAGGTTGTTTGCAAAAGCTTGCAGAGCCATCGCTTTAAAGCTCACTTCGAAGCAATAGTCTGGGCCTCCAAGTGTTACAGGAGTCGGCATTGGCGTTGGCTGGGCTTGCATTTGATCGGCAGCAACTGATGCAGAGCACGCAAGTAAAGAGCTAAGAATTGCAGATGTTGAAAAGCGAAACAGTGATTTCACAAAAAACCTCCAAGGTTCAATTTAAAAAAAACAAAACCAGATCGTAAAAAAACATTTCGTTCTTTTCAAATACAAAATTGGAGGCAAAAGATTTTTAAGAGAAATATAGGTAGTCGATTTTCTTTGGCTCTTGAAGAAGTATTTCATAGTCCTTTTACAGATGAACTCAATATAACTCCATTTTCTTGGATAGCGCACAGTATTTCAAATGCGTTATTTTCTATGGCTCTTATTGTTTGATGGATAAGAGGATTCGGAGCTGTAGAGACGTCTATTAGTTTATCCTCTTCCACTGCCCCTGCCTGACAAATAGCACGGATAGTTTCGAATCCCACTTCATTGGCTCGATTCGCTAAGTTAATAAACCTTTCATGAGCATCTAGTGTAAAAGAATTAGCCCCATCTGATTTATGGATCTTCATGCACCTACACAGAATATTGACCTTACGCCTTAACCTGAGTACTGCATCTTGTAAATACTCGAGTTCTGAGGAAAATTTCGCTTGTTTAGCAAATGACTCGCTAAAACTTCCCATTTCCCCTTTCATACGATTTACAAATTTCCATACTTTCTCTGCCTGGTAGGCCAACTTCTGATAAGTTTGAATATTTACCTTTTCAGGCAGCGCAAATCCACAATTAGAAATGATTTTCTTAAGGGCCTGGGCCCTGTCTATTTCTTCTCCAACTGCATCTTCATCCAGATCTATACGACGGTTTTCTTCATCAAAATGTATCCAGAGTGAATCTCTTAATGGAGACGGTGTGATTAGATCTTTTAAATCGACCTCCAATTTCCTTAACATTGTTGGAGCGTCTTTTTGTATTCTTTCTGCTTGGATAGAAGGTAGCTCTCTTAGTCTTTCCATTTGCGTTATTACTTCTGTGACTTTTCTTCCTATAATATCGATTTGAGAAGAAATAATAGACGAGCGAGGAGGCTCTACCGAATGCAGAAAAGCCACTGCACCCATTCCTGTAATAGGACTCATAATAAAACCCCTTATTTAGCTATTTTTCAGCCAAAGTTTAGAGAAGTATATTATAAAGAGATCATTAGGAAAACAAAATTCCTATCCTCTAAATCCGCTGCTAGAAACGAACTGTTACTGAAGTGATTTCATATCTATAACGAAACGATACTTCACATCACTTTTAAGCATCCTCTCAAAGGCTTCATTGACCATGTCTATAGAAATCAGCTCTATCTCCGCTAAGATATTGTGCTCAGCACAAAATTCTAACAGCTCTTGCGTTTCCTTGATACCACCTATCAAGGAACCTGCGACTCTTCTTCTTTTGTTGATGAGAAGGTCAGCACGAAGGGAGGGATGGGGAGAAGCTGGAAGACCAACAAGGCACATCGTCCCATCTAAAGTTAATAGATCAAGAAAAGGATTCAGATCATAGGGAAAAGATACACAGCTAAGTAGGAAGTCCAAAGTGTTTTTATGGGCTGACATGGCTTTAGGATCTTTTGAATACACTACTTCATCCGCCCCGAGTTTTTTAGCTTCTTCTACTTTGTCTTGAGAAGTTGTAAATACGGTGACATGAGCTCCCATTGCATGAGCGAGTTTTACCGCTAAGTGACCCAGCCCCCCAAGACCTACGATTCCGACTTTACTTCCGGCTGAAACTTTCCAATTACGCAAAGGTGAATAGGTAGTAATTCCGGCACAAAGAAGCGGCGCTACAGCTGCAAGATCCTTTTCTTGAAACTTGACTGGAACCTTAAGGACATATTTATCTTCCACGACAATCTGCCTTGCAAAGCCCCCATAGTTCATAGATCCACTGATCGGATCTTTGGTATTGAATGTTAAGGTAAATCCCTTTTCACAATACTGTTCTAGGTCTTTTTGGCAGCTAGAGCAAGAAGCGCAGCTTCCTATAATACATCCAACAGCCACAAGATCCCCTTCTTTAAAACTAGTGGCGTCACTGCCGATTTTAGAAACCCTACCTACAATTTCATGACCCGGAACAATGGGGTAGATGGTGTTTCTCCATTCATTTTTTACCATATGGAGATCGCTATGGCAAATTCCACAAAAGAGGATGTCGATTAACACATCATGATCCCTCATCTCTCTTGTCTCAAAAACATGCAGGTCTAAAGGAGTTGTAGCGGACCCAGCAGCATAACCAATATTCTTCATATAAACCCCATGGTAAATGTGTTAGAGAAACCTAGAATGTCTCACGCATCTTTAAATTTTTTTTATTTGTTATACCAATCCCTGTATTAAAGAAAAGCAATGAATAAGCGCAAGTTGATAAAATATTGGCGTAGTTGGATTTGCGAATTAACGAAAGCTACCCAGTCACCCAAGCCCACATTAAACATAAAAACAAATGTATAATATTAAAATAAAAATACCATTATTTAACAGCTGGTTAAAATTTAATTATTATAATAAACAAAATAAAGCCGTTTTATATTGAAGTTTATAATAAACAAAAACTATACTGCTGAATATAAAAGGAGTCATTCATGACAATTAAATGCAATTTAGAAAATATCAATTCGACATTACTTGCTCCCTATAAGGAAGCAGCTAAACACCTATCTTTTGCTTGGGAAGGTCGCGTAGAGCACGCTGCTCAAAGAGTATTTTCGCAAATCAAAGATTCGGAAGTTCTTTCTATTAAAGAAAGGGTCTTTCACCTTCTAGGAGCATTAGCACTTAGCATTCCTTTTATAAATCTGATTTCTCAGCATTTTATTCCAAAAATAGATGGGATCGATCTCAATCAAAGAGCTGATGCTAGCATAGGGGATGACTTAGGACACTCAAGTCCTTTAACCACTTTGCCTTATGAACTAATACAATCGTAAATCCCTTAAGCTCAAGCCATGCAGATTCCTTGCTGCATGGCTTTCTTCTAATTCCTGACACCCCCTATTATTTCAAATAAAACCAATCAAACAACGGAAAATCTATTTTTAAATATTAAAATAAAAACTAATCATATATCACTAAAATAAAACAGCAAAATAATTGCATATGAATAGTTTTATTAAAAGATCCTCTGTATTTTTACTTCTTCTTTGTTCAGGGTGTGGTCATCAGCCTGAAAGGGCGACTATTTCTTCTCCCCTCTCTATGGATAGGACCTCAGAGCTCGTTATGAACTCTTCCCAATTTACCTCTGGAGAGTGGCCAAGCCGTGAGTGGTGGGAAATTTTTAATGATGCGCAGCTTTCTCATCTAATACATACAGCTATACAGAATAATCCAGGGCTTAAGAAGGTGGAGGCAAAACTCCTATTTGCCGAGCAAGAGGCCAAAAAGGTACGAGCATCCCTATTTCCCCATGTTGGCGCTGACTACGCCGAAAACTGGCAATACTTCAGTAAAAATGGCTTTGTAAGAGACTTTTATCCAGTACCCAGTGGTATAACCCTTCCAAGCTCTGTAAACCAAATCGATTTGACCCTTAGCTTCTTTTATGAGTTCGACTTTTGGGGCAAGAACCGAAAGATGTATAGAGCAGCACTCGGCCTTGCCAAAGCCGAACTTGCCGAAAGGATCCAAGCAGAACTAAGTATTAGCACCTTGGTGGCCTTCGCTTATTTTGAATTGCAAACTCATAGAGAGCAACTTCGTCTTTACCAAGATAGCCTTCACTCTTGGGAAAAGACCTCTACTCTTATAAATGAGCAAAATGCTGCGGGCGTTGCCGGAACAATTTCCGTACTTGATGCAAGCAGAGAGATTTTCCTTGCCCGCCAAAATGTCTCTGAAGCAGAAAAAAACTGCCAGATCGATCAGTATGTACTAAAAGCGCTTCTCGCAAAAAGCCCCGACGAAAATTTAGAAATTACAGCTTCCCCTGCGACCTTTGCCGGGCAAATTCCCTTACCAGAGAACCTGGGAGCGGATCTTCTTGCCAGAAGAGCCGATCTCATGGCTATGATTTGGAGAGCCGAGGCGGCATCAGAAGAGATTGGCGTTGCCAAAACTGATTTTTATCCCAATATCAATTTAACAGCGCTGGCTGGAGTTGAGTCACTACAATTCCCTACTCTATTTAGCTGGTCGAGTAGAACAGGTGCCCTGCAGCCGGCTATTCACCTGCCTATATTTACGGCCGGAAAGCTAAAGGCTAATCTGTCTTCAAAAATTGCGAAATTCAATGAAGCGGTACAGTCGTATAATGAGGGGCTGCTTGAAGCTACCAAAGAGGTTGCAACAGAGCTTAGCACTTTATACTCGTTGTACGAGCGTCTAGAGATGCAAAGCTCCATAATAGATACAAGATCCCAGAAACAGCTTTTAAGCCATATGCGCTTTACAAGTGGCATAGACAACTACGAAAGGTTCTTAGGAGCTCATCAGGAGCTCATAAGTGAAGAGCTCAGTAAAGTCACCCTAGAAAATTACAGACTCCTTTCTATTGTAAGACTGATTAAATCCCTTGGTGGTGGATACCACCGCGAGGAAACCCCATCTATTATTGGAGGGAGGTAACCTATGGAAATACCAGATATCCCTAAAGAGATCCCTCCGACAAGCCAAAAAAAACAACTGATGTTCCATCCCCAAAAAAGAAATAAAGTCTTATTTTGGGTAAGCCTTGCCTTAGTACTCATTGGACTGGCCGGTTTCATCTACTGGTTTACCTATGGAAGGTTTCATGAATTTACCGATGATGCCTATGTAAGCGGCAATACAGTGATGATCACAGCGCAAGTCCCAGGTATTGTTACAACGATCTACGTGCAAGATACAGACTACGTAATCAAAGACACTCCCTTGGTTCAACTTGATAGAACCGACCATGAAATAGCGCTTGAAAAAAGCAAAAAAGAGCTCGCAGAGACAGTGCGCGATGTGGCAAAGCTCTTTGCTGATGCCACTGGTTTTGATATCGCCCTTTTAATTGTTGCAGCCGATGATTCAGTTATGCCACAAACAAGAGAACATCTTGAAATACTTAAATTCTTAAAGATCAAAC
>JAPLSW010000073.1 GCA_026398435.1 Chlamydiota bacterium
TCTGAATATACTGATTTACCACTCCCTTCTTAGGAGCAAAAAGCAGTAGTAGCAGATACATCACAGCAAACACACAAACAACAAGACCTGATGTGGAAATAGGTGTCTGATAGACAACCAGGATATGACGGGAAAGAGCTACGGAAAAAATAGAGCCTATAGCTGGGAGTATAAAGCTTAAAAGCAATAAAGGCTTTAACCTATCGGTTAAAAGTCTTGCCATAAGAGGCGGGCCTACAAAAAAAGTAAGAACGAGTAAAACACCAACAGCCCTAAAGGCGGCAATGCAAGTTCCGGCAGTTAGCACCATGATAAAATAATTTAGCCAGGATACAGGAATACCGATTGAACTTGCAAAAAGAGGATCAAATGTTGCTGTGGTAAATCCCCTAAAGAAAAAGAAAAAAGTCACAAGGTTTAAAAGAGCCACCGATCCTACAAGGGACAGATCATCAATATCCAAAGCATCGATATTTCCCATAATGGCCTCTGTGCCTATGTGAAGATTTTTAGTATAGAGGGTCACTAAAACAACACCTAAAGCAAAAAGAGAAGTAAATACAAGACCAATACTCGCATCTTCTTGAACTTTTGCCACTTGCACAAGAATCTGCGTCAATACTGTTGTCAAAAGCCCGGATAGCAAAGAAGCGATGATTAGCACCTTTAAAGAAAGAAAGGAACTAACCAGTCCCCCTTCTAACGAGAAGGGTTTGAGTATTATAAAGGCAATCACAATGCCGAGAAGGATTGTATGACAAAGGGCGTTTGCCATCATGGTCATTTTTTTAAGAACGAGGAATGCTCCAATGAGCGCTGAAGAAAAACAAAGACCAATTAGAACGAGCATCTGGATTTCATCGGAGGCGAGCTGGCTTAAGGGAAGATTCCCTTGCACTAGCTGCCAAAAGCGATTTAGCATCACACCAAAAAAATTAAAAAAATCACTATCTCTATAAGGGTTAGCAGCGAGTATCATTAAAACTCCTTCCCTGCGTGTAATTACGCAAAAATTTCAGTCTGATCCCTTGGATGATCTTTAGAAGAAGATAAAAAAGAAAAGATACAGTAGAAAATAAAAAAAATACCATCAAAGAAACGACCTGTAAGGCGACTTTTAGAAATCTTAAAAAGGTTGTAAAAATGCCAAGATTTTTATCTTTCCTATTTTCAAACAATACCGCAAAGATGAAAAAAAGTAGTTTCGTTAAAAACTGATAAATCAAGTAAGAAAAAATCAGGATTTTAAACGAAAAAGGGTTTAACACAATAAAAGCCACTACGATCGCTAGAGAAATCACTTCAAAAATAGCATGACTTTTTAAAAATGTTTTTTTTCGCAGCATGCGAATGCAAATAAAAGCCAGAATTACAACCGTTAGGATTTCACATAATTTCAATTCACTAAAAGGGAGGATTCCTTGGGCTACCTGCAAAAGGCGTTGTATCATTTTGGATCTCCCCTGTGAGGAATTGGCTGATCATGGGGATCTTTTAAGGGATCGTTTAAAAGCTCGGTTAGTTGCTTTTCAAGATCGGGTGTTAATACATGCTCCATCTCTTCGGCGCTTGCATGTACCTTGTCTTTGGCAGCTCCAAGATGCACTAGATATAGCTCCCACAGTCTATGGAGACGGACAATCTCACGAGCTTTACTTTTTCCTCTAGTAGATAGGAAGTATCTTTTATTGATGAAATCGAGCCATCCTTTAGAAGCTAGCTTACGCACTCTTAAAAAAGCAATAATGCTAGAGAGGTTTTGCATGGAGGACACTTCTTTAAGGGTTACTCCCCTACTTTCATCTTTCCATAAGGCTTTTAAAATATTTTCCAGCTGGCAATTGCGCCTAAATTTTATAACCCTCAGCATTCTGGTGATTAACCCTTTTTGCGGAGCAAAAAGGAGGGCTAAAAGACAAATAAAGGAGGCTACAAGTAAAATCATCGGTCCCGTTGGAAGGGAAAGTTTTTCCGCATGTAGGTAATACGGAATCATAACAGAAAAATAATTCCCTAAAAACCCACTTAAAGCTCCAATAATACCGGAGATAAGAAAGGTGAATTTTAGACTTTGGGTAAGCTGCCTTGCAGCAAGAGCGGGCGCTATGAGCATACCTGCCATCATAACAATCCCAACACTTCGTATGCCGATAACGATCGCAAGTACTGTCAGGAGAAGTATTACTATTTCTACTAACCTAAAATTTATTCCAATGCTTTGTCCAAAGGCTTTATCAAAGATAAGCATTTGGATTTCTCGGTACAGTAAAACAACAACCGAAATGGTAACAAAAAGAAGGGCTGCATAAATGACGATATGTATGTCTTGCATGGTAGCTGTCTGACCATACAGAAAGCCTTGCACCTGTTTATACCAGAGGGCATGTGTCGTCTGTATCCGGCTAGCTATGAGCACTCCTAACCCAAAAAAAGAAGATAACACAAAGCACAGAGCCGCATCATCTTTTACAGAAAATCGTTTCTGCAAAAGATCTATAAGAAGCATTCCAAGCAGTGATGAAATAAATGCACAAAAAAGAACGGCGATAGCAAACCCGTCACTTGACGGAGAAAAAAAAGAAGCCAGAAGAGTGACCCCAAGAGCAATACCTGGGTACGATGCATGGGAAAGTGATTCTCCAAGAAGAGATCTTTTTCGAATAACGACGATGACACCAGCTAAAGATGATGAAAGGCACATAAAAATGCTGCCAAGAGTTGGAGCTCGAAGTACAGGATCGGTAAAAAAGTCGACCAAGGAATAGTTCATTTAAGACCTGAAGACCTACGAAGAGAAAGCCTTACAGCTTCATCGAGAACAAAACTCCCCTTACCATAGGCCTCATTTAGGGCCTTATCAGTACATACCTCACCGACGGGCCCGCAGGCTACCAGGGAAGTATTGAGCATGATCACCCAATCAAAATAGGATTTTACCGTATTAAGGTCGTGATGCACGATAAAAAGGGTTTTACCCTTTGCCTTAAGCTGCCTTAGAAGTTGCATGATCGACTGCTCTGTTGAAATATCAACACCTGCAAAAGGTTCATCCATGAAATAAATATCAGCGTCTTGCAGAAGAGCTCTTGCAATAAAAATCCTCTGCTGCTGACCACCTGAGAGCTGACTTATTTGCCGATTGGCAAAAGAGGTCATGCCTACAAGCTCAAGAGCATCCAGAGCCTGTTTTTTTTCTTTTGCCGATATCCAAGAAAACAGCCCGAGCCTTGCATATAGACCCATCATAACCACTTCTATGGCCGTAATGGGAAAATCCCAGTCGATTGATGATCTCTGAGGAACATACGCAATCTTTTTGCGAGCTTTTTTAAAGGGAAGGCCAAAAAACTCTACTTTGCCAGATAGGGGATCTATCATTTGCAAAATAGCTTTTAGAAGGGTACTTTTTCCGGCCCCATTGGGCCCTATAACCCCGACTATATTTCCGGCAGGAATAGAAAAATTAATATCCCAAAGGACGGGGACTTTATCGTAATTTACCGTTAGTTGCTTAACAGACAGAGCTGGCACTTCACTCATAATTCCATTCTTTTAAAAGGCTTTGCGCATTTTTTTCGATCATTTCTAAATAAGAAGAAACTGGGTCATCATAAGATCCCATTGCATCGCCATATAAAACACGCTGAGAGAAGTGTACCTCATGTTTCTTTTCTCTGCTTGCAGAAATAATTTTTTTCAAAGAATCTTGACTCACATTAGATTCTGCAAAGACCACATCTATGTCATGAGCTAGTAAATGGTCCATTATAGACTGTATATCTCGTGCGCTTAGCTGCCCATCGGGAGCAAGCCCCTCGGGGGCTTTAAAGCGTTTCTTCCAGTTTCCATTTTCTCTTTCTTCAGGCGTTGCTAAATAACTTCTAGCAAAATATCCGAAGGCATCGTGGCTTGTCACAAGAAACCGTTTTTCTTCAGGCACCGACTGGATGAGGTTATAAATCTTTTCATGAACAGAAAGCATTTCTAAACGGAGGATTCTGGCATTTTCTACATAATACTCTTTCCCTTCTGGATCAACTGTAGCTAAAGAATTAACAATAGGATCAATTACATAGATCCAAGAGGAAATATCCATCCAAAGATGAGGATCAGGAGTATTTTCCGTTTTTAAAATAAGTTCCGGATGCTTTTCGAGTACATCATTGCCAAGCGCTGTAGCATGAGGGTGCTTTTGTAACTTATAGCAAAGGCTCGCGCCATGCTCTAAATTAAGCCCGTTATAAAAAAGAACATCAGCGGTGGCAATTTTCTCATCGTCCCCTTTCACGAGCTCATAGCTATGAGGATCGATCTCTCCAGAAATAAGGGAAATATGATCTATTCGATCTCCACCGATTCTTCCGACTACATCATCGATCATAGCGATGGTAGAGAGAACTTTTATTTTTTGGTTCTCCTCGTAATAGCCACTCCCCTTTCTAGGGGCTTTTGAACAGCCACAAGCGACAGAAAATAGCAGGAGGACAACAAAAAATCTCTTTAGAATCCGAAACATAGTTTTTCCTTATTACGAAGCTAAGGCTTTAAGCCAGCTATAGGGATAGATACCCCTAGAGCAGCCTGAAGAAAATTCCACCTTCAAGGCATACCTGCCGACACTAAAAATACGCCTGGCTGTTAACTCATTAGAAATAAGGGAAGGATCTATTAGCCTCTCTCCCGTTTTTTCATCTACACAGCGAGCGCAGTTACAATTTTTTTGCAAATCACTTAATTGATAATTAGCAATTTCACCATCGATCCACTCTATGGTAAATACAGAGTTATTCTTCTGGTAAATTTTTTTTACAAAATTTCTTTCAATAAACATACTCTTTAGATTCCCAGATCAGTTCAAAGTCTTTAAGGCAATCACCTTCTAAAGACTCAAGAGCATATAAATGATCTGTCAAATGTCCAGAGATATTTTCGTAGCTAAGGGCTATCGGAGAGAGAATGGGTCCTTCAAAAAGAGAAATCCCCGCATCTGCGTACTCGGAAATTTGCGCATCAAGGGGAATTTCCCCCATAAAAGGGAGCCCAAATTCACGAGCAAGCTTTTCTCCCCCCCCTTTTCCTAGAGGATAATAAATGATTTTGGAAATGGGCTCAATAAAATGGCTCATATTCTCAACAACCCCAATTATGGGAACATTCATCTGATTAAACATCTGCACAGCTTTCCTTACATCAGAAAGAGCTACCGCTTGCGGGGTTGTAACAATAACAGCTCCAGATAAGGTAATATTTTGCATAATGGTTAGCTGAATATCTCCGGTACCAGGAGGCATATCAATTATAAGGTAATCAAGTTCACCCCACTCGACTTGGAAAAGAAACTGCATAATCATACTATTAGCAATAGGGGCCCTTACGGCCATCGGATCTTGGTGAGGTCTTATGTAAGAAATAGACATCGCTTTAATTCCCTTACTAATAAAGGGCATTAACTTATCTGGATTTTCTGGTGAATTAGCAATATTTGTTTCTGCGGGAAGCATTTTAGATAAAGAGGGGCCATAGATATCAGCATCAAGAATTCCAACACTATATCCTTTTCTTTTTAGAGCTAAAGCAAGGTTTACCGAAAGGGTGGATTTTCCAACCCCTCCCTTACCCGCTGCTACAGCAATAACATACCGAATATTTTTTAATTGAAATGGAACGTCTTTCTCTTGAACCCAGTTACTCATAAAAATACCTATAATATTTTTGTTCATTCGCGTTAATTCTATCTGATTTTAAATATGATATCAAAAGCAATCTACCTTTCTTAGAGAGAAAATTTCGATTATAGAGATTTAAATTATCGTAAAATCACTTATTTGTTGCGAAAAACACAAAATCATAATAATATTACCACTAATTGATAGAAAGCAGTGAATTCCATATCAAGAAACAGTAAAATAACCTGTTATTTGAAAATTCACTTTTGTAAATAAATAGCTTACCTGTTAAGAATGAGCTCTAAGAGTTAATGACATGATCATTAACATTAAAACTTAGAAATTCAATAACAGATCTCGACTTCAATAAATTTTACTTGAAATCGAAAAAACAAATAATTATAGTTGTTTATTTACGACTTAACACAATATACAGCAACCAAGGAAAAGCAATGAATCCAAACCGCGATGAAGTAGTCTCAACAAAGACGAAAACATATAGGGAAGTAGAGGATGTAATTACTAAAGCCATTAAAAAAGTAAATGGCCGAAAAGAAAACGATCTTTGCAAATATATCCCCCTGACTACCGGTGGATACATGCACCACTTTACTCTTAAAAAAATGAAGAATCGTCAACCGGCTGAACTTGGCACGTTAATTGAAAAATTTATTATCAACTCTGACAGGCCGTCTATTGTAGCTCCCAAGCAAAGAGCTGCTAGAGGATCCAGGAAAAAAAGAGATCAGTATACATTCTCACGCATGCAACTCGAAAGAATGCTCAATATCGCCCGCCTTGCCGGAGATAAAGAAATGATTTCTATACTCGCCCCTAAAAAATCTCTTGCCACTTGCAAAAGAGAACTCATTTCTTCTATCCGTCAGGGGAAAGTAGAGCAAGAGCTATGGAATGCCTACGTAGAAGCTACAAACGCTCTACAAACGCAGATGGAACATATCCAACAATCAGCTTTATTTCGCAGCTAAGAAAATTTCCTAGTTTCTTTTGGCCGCCTGTGAATTTGTAATATTCCAGGCGGCCTTTCTATTTTAACCATAAATTAATTGAAATAATTAGAAAATAACCAAAAAGCAATGAATTGAAATTAAAGTTACCTACCTCCAATTTCAAGAAATAAGATTGCAAATAGATTAATCGTCTCTCGAAGTTGATTTTGGTCTTGAATTTAAATAAAAATCAATTACAATGTTAATGTTTTGGCAATGGAGTTATCTCGGCCAATCTAGTTTTTTTATTTAATCGCGCCGGCAATGCGCCGTCGCACTGTTTACTGTAACTTGTCTAAAGGATATTAAACATGTCACAACCAGCAAAAGCCGAATTCGGCAGATGGCGTTCCTTTTTTTGGCCCGTCCATAATTTTGAGCTCAAAAAGCTCCTTCCAATGTTTTTCTTATTTTTCTTTATTAATTTTAACTACACGATCCTTCGGGATACAAAAGATGCCCTTATCGTTACAGCCCCGGGTTCCGGCGCTGAAGCGATCCCCTTCCTAAAAGTATGGGGCGTGCTTCCTTTTGCGATCCTATTTATGATCGGTTATGCAAAACTTAGTAACGTTCTTAGCAAAACAAAGCTCTTCTATGTAACAATTTCAGCATTTATCGCGTTCTTCGCTCTATTTGCTCTTGTTCTATATCCTTGCAAAGATATTCTCCACCCAACAGTGGCGGCAGATCAGCTTCTGGCATTCCTTCCTAAAGGACTTAGTGGTTTTGTAGCGCTTTTCCGTAACTGGACATACGCTCTTTTCTACATTATGTCTGAACTTTGGGGAAGCGTTGCAATCTCCCTTCTATTCTGGGGATTTGCAAATGACATCACACGTGTATCAGAATCAAAAAGATTCTATGCAATGTTCGGTCTAGGAGCAAACGTAGCTATGCTATTTTCCGGTCCTGCTATCATCTATTTCTCTGATATCAGAAGCAAACTTCCAGCTGGCGTTGATGCTTGGGGAGTTTCCCTAAACTACATGCTTAGCATGGTAGTAATCTCTGGCTTTATCGTCATGGGTATCTACTGGTGGATTAATAAAAATGTACTTTCTGATGCTCGTTTCTACGAAGCTAAAGAAGTTAAGACACCAAAGAAAGAGAAGCAAAAAATGTCTCTCAAAGAAAGTTTTGGTTACCTTGCACGTTCCAAATACATCGGTTGCCTGGCAATCCTTGTTATCGGTTACGGTATAGCAATTAACCTCGTAGAAGTGACCTGGAAAGGGCAGCTGAAGCTTCAGTACCCAAATCCTAACGAGTATAGCGCATTTATGGGCTACTTCTCTACAATCACAGGTACTGTCACTATTCTTATGATGCTATTTGTTGGCGGTAACGTCCTTCGCAAATTCGGCTGGACAACAGCGGCTCTTATCACACCGGTAGTACTACTAGTAACTGGTGCAGGATTCTTTGCCTTTGTTATCTTCAGAGACTCCCTAACTGCAGTTATTGCAATACTCGGAACTACTCCTCTTATGCTCGCTGTTATCTTCGGTACAGCGCAGAATATCATGAGTAAGTCTGCTAAGTATTCTCTGTTCGATCCTACCAAAGAAATGGCTTACATCCCTCTTGACCAAGAATCTAAGGTTAAAGGAAAAGCGGCCATTGACGTAGTAGGTGCAAGACTTGGTAAGTCAGGCGGATCTTTAGTTCAACAAGGTTTAATAGTAGCATGTGGATCACTTGGCGCTATTACTCCTTATGTGGCTGGAATCCTCTTCCTTATCATCTTCGCATGGATTGGCGCTTCCAAGTCTCTTGGTAAGCAGTTTGCCGACCTCAGCGCAGAGAAAGGCCAGAAAGCCCCAGTTGCAGCAGAAACTGCTGAACCTGAAGCTCTCAAGCCTCAAGGTGCAACAACCTAAGTATTTTTAGCAAATATGTTTTTTGTTTGGCATCTAATAAAAAATAAGTTTAACTTATAAAGCATCTTTGAAACAACTCGGCAATCCCTCATAGAGTTTTCAAGTTAATATTTCACTAAATATTTCCTTCAATAAACCAAACTATCAAGTTCTAAATATTTTGAATTGCCATTACATTTTTTAATCTACAACTACTTAATAATAAGCGTAAGCTTTATTAAAAAATAAATACTTTATAATTCACGCTATTAAGTTGCTATTTAATTGCACTCAATAGATAATGCTAATTTAATAGAAGAAACCGTCTTAACAAGAGGTTGTTTATGTCAGCATTAACAATTGAGCTAAATAGAGCACCCAACCAGACTCCAGTAAGCAATTCAGGCCCAAATCAAACAAGCACCTGGGGATCAAGAATCGTAGAGCAATTAACTCCCAGCAGAGATACTTATATGAAATGGGCCAATGTTGCAGCACACATTGCTGTAATTTTCGCCGAAGTTGCTGTCTATTTAGCTCTCATAGCACCTCTCATCATAGGCATTGTAGCAGCCACCCACCTCAACCCCCTACTTCTTTGCTTGGCAGCCACAGTACCTGGCACATCAAGCATCGTTGTAGCACAATTAAATAAAGCTATTTTCGACGATATTCATAGATCTATTAACCAAAATATTAAATAGATTTTCACTGGGTGCGACATGAAAGTTATCTCAGAGCGAGAAGATAGTCAAAGTACGGTAGTGAATCTTCCTAGAACGCAGAATTGGTGCGGAAGAGTTTTAGAAAAATTAACGCCAAGTCATGCCACTTGTAATGAGTGGGGGCATATTGCCGCGCTCACTATCATAACGGCAGCTGAATGTTTACTTAAGGCAAGTGTATTAGTCGGCCTTGGAATAGGCGCTCTTGTTTACGCAGGGATTAATCCCAGCTCAATACTCCTTACCCTACCCCTGGTAACAATTCTCTACGGATCTATCCACATTATTACAGGGCTTGCTTTTGAGCATCTCCGAGAAATAGCAGACCAAAAATTTTTGGCATAAAAAAACCCGGTAGCCGCTATAAAAGCAGCTCCGTTTTTTTTTAATGTAAGGCTTTAGGTGGTCGGGTTAGCTTGCACCTTTCCGTAAGAAATCATATAAGAATTCCTTTTAGCAGCTGCTACCTGTGCTGGAGTTGCCTCTCGAACGGTAGAATCATCGCACAGCCACCACTTCCCTTCTCTTTTAACATAGGAAATATAGTGACCTCCATTTACTCCTTCGCCTCTATGCACGATAAAGCCTGTGCACTCATAGTGAGCCGCCACACCATCCCGGGATATACCAGCAGCCACATCCATCTCTAAAGGAATATCTAAAGGACGGGCATTCTTTCTAGGCGTTGCAGAACCATCACCGTTGAGATAATGCTCAAATCTCTTAAGTTGTATGACTAGCGTCTGAGGTGCTATCGGAAATACTTTCCTTACTGGTTCCCCCTCAGCCGTAGCATAATTAAAAAACGAATTAAACATATCCAGAAATGGAACCGTATCTTGCATTTGTAACCCGATAAATGGCTCATAAGCGTCTACAAAAGGTCTCCCTGCAGTAGATTGCTGAAGTCTATAGAACACCTGGCCTCTTACTGCCTGTCTTTCATCATTACCACCGAGCATGGTTCCAAAAAATTCTGACGCATCTTCCTGTCTGAAGCCTGCATCTATATCCCCATTCCTCGCGTGTAAAACAGCTCTTGCTTCTCTACCTAAATAACCGCATTGATACTGCTGAGCCCCTTGAGCGGCTCTATACCTAGTAAACATTTCTGCAAACACAGGGTCTACTCTACATGCGGCTTCCAGCTCAGGATTGTTAAGTACTAATTGCAACGCGGCATTCGCCCAACAATTATTCCCCCCATTTGAAATACCCACAGGCTGATTTGGCTCAAAAGGAGGAGGCGGGACAGCAACTCTCATTACCGGCGCTGCAGATTCTTCAGACTCATCTGTATACGTGGCTGCTACCCCTAAGAATCCGATGACAAAGGCCGCTACAGCTCCAATTGCAAATAAAGGGTTAACAGTAAAAGAAAAAACTATACAAGCAATTAAGGCGCCGGTGGCTATTGCTGGGATGATCTGACCTACAACTAGGGTAAATATTTTTTCATCCTGCTTCGATAAACCAAGATTTCCCTTATTTTGCAGATTGCCTTGAGAAATAGGCTGAGACCCTGGACCAACTTTTACTAATGTACTCATAACGTAATCTCCCTTTAATAATTAACAAAGATTATATGTTAATAACGAATATTAACAAACCCTAAAAAATACATGAAAATTACTTGAACTAACTGCATCTCATCTTGAATTCTTTGGGAAAATAAAGTAGAGTGCTCCCTTTACTTCAAGGAAACACATGCACACTTATGATTTGAAGCGGATACGCAACTTTTCGATCATTGCCCATATCGACCACGGCAAGTCTACCATCGCAGATAGACTACTAGAACTTACTAAGACCATCGCCTCTCGTGACATGCAAGAGCAAGTACTCGATGCAATGGATCTAGAAAGAGAGAGGGGCATTACCATCAAAGCCCATCCAGTTACGATGTTTTATACAGCCGATGACGGAACCTCTTACCAAATTAACTTCATCGATACTCCAGGTCATGTGGACTTTTCTTATGAAGTGTCAAGATCACTTTCTGCCTGTGAGGGAGCTCTCCTGGTTGTAGATGCAGTGCAAGGGGTGCAAGCCCAGAGTCTTGCAAACGTCCATTTAGCCGTCGATCGAAACCTTGAGATCGTGCCCGTTATTAATAAGATCGATCTCCCATCGTCTGATATAGAAGGGGTAAAACAGCAAATTGAAGATGTCATAGGAATAGACACCTCTAATGTAGTTCTCTGCTCTGCAAAAACAGGGATTGGAATCAAAGACATCCTAGAAAAGATCTTAATTGATGTTCCCTGCCCTGCAGAACCTACAGATAACATCCTCAGAGCTCTGGTATTTGACTCCCACTATGACACCTACCGTGGCGTTATGGTCTATGTTAGAATCGTTAGCGGAGAGATCACCAAAAAAACACAGATCAAAATGATGGCAACCGGCAAGATCTTCGAAGTTCTTGAAGTAGGAATCTTTTGCCCTCAGGAAAAACCGATCGATGTACTTCGCCCAGGCGAAGTAGGCTACGTCCTTGCGAACATCAAAACCACCTCCGATGTGAAAGTGGGAGACACCATTACCTCAACCCTTGATCCCGCAAAGGAAGCTCTTCCCGGCTTTAAAATCATAGCGCCTGTGGTATTTGCAGGTATTTACCCGGTTGACTCTTCTGACTTCGAACAGGTACGCGATGCTTTAGTCAGACTTCAGCTAAATGACTCAGCACTCCAAGTAGAGCAAGAGAGCAGTTTGGCTCTCGGCTTTGGATTTCGCTGCGGCTTTTTAGGATTACTTCATCTGGAGATTGTTTTTGAAAGACTCCAAAGAGAGTTTGACCTCGATATTATTACGACCGCGCCAAGCGTTGTTTATAAATTCACCTTAAGAAATGGGCAGTCCCTAAGTATTGATAACGTAGCTCACTTCCCCGATCCAACGCACATTGAAAATATCGATGAGCCCTGGGTAAAATGTCATATCATGATCCCAACAGATTTCTTAGGAGCGATCATGAGCCTTGGTATGGAAAAGCGAGGCTCTCTGGTTAAAACAGAGACCATGGATAGTAAAAGACTCCTTCTTACCTATAGATTTCCCCTTAATGAAATCATCACCAATTTTAATGACAGATTAAAATCGGTCACACGTGGTTATGGGTCATTTGACTATGAATTTGACACCTATGAAACAAGTGACATCGTAAAACTCGAAATACGCGTTAACGATGAACCTGTCGATGCCTTTTCTTGCATGGTTCATAGGTCAAAAGCGGAAAGCCGTGGCCGTGGCATATGCGAAAAACTCGTAGAGGTCATACCAATGCAACAATTTAAAGTACCTATCCAAGCAGCTGTTGGTGGAAAGATCTTAGCGCGTGAAACGATCCGTGCCATCACGAAAAACGTCACAGCCAAATGCTACGGTGGTGATATTACTCGCAAAAGAAAACTCTGGGAAAAGCAGAAGAAAGGTAAAAAGAAGATGAAAGAGATCGGCAAAGTAAACATCCCTCAATCGGCCTTCATGGAAGTTCTAAAAGCTGAAGATAAGTAAGCTGATTTTTCTACCGAATACTTAGAGAAAGAAAAGGCGCCAGCTAAAAGCTGGCGCCTTTTTTCTTAGATACTATAGCTACCAGCTGTTGTATTTCCACCAGTGCCTGTCCAATTGGTATGGAAGAATTTACCACGAGGGCTATCTATCCTTTCATAGGTATGGGCTCCGAAAAAGTCCCTAAGCCCTTGTAGCAAGTTAGCCGGAAGGCGCTCAGAGCGGTATCCATCAAAGAAAGCAAGTGCTGTGCTAAAGCAAGGCATAGGAACGCCGTGCTCCACAGCTTTTGCAATAACCCTTCTCCAACCGATTTCAGCCGATAGAATCTCCCCTCTAAAATAATCATCAAATAGAAGATTTTGTAGAGTAGATGTCTTATCGTACGCTGTTTTGATGTTATTCAAAAACTGACTGCGTATGATACAGCCTTCACGCCAGATTAGAGCAATCGATCCATAGTTCAAGTGCCATTTAAAATCGTCAGCGGCGGCTTTCATAAGCATAAACCCTTGGGCGTAACTAATGATCTTAGAAGCATAAAGAGCCTGTCTTACATCTTCGATGAACTGCTTTTTATCACCTGTAAAAGGAATTTTATGACGTGGGAAAAGTTTTGAGGCTTTAATTCTTTCTTCTTTTAGGGAAGAAAGACATCTTGCAAATACAGCCTCTCCAATAAGCGTTACTGGCTGACCAAGATCTAGGGCGCTGATTGCTGTCCACTTTCCTGTTCCCTTTTGTCCAGCTACATCTAAAATTTTATCAACAAGGGGCGTTCCATCTGTGTCTTTATGGGAAAGAACTCCACTTGTAATTTCTATAAGGTAGCTGCTGAGAACCCCTTTATTCCAGGAGAGGAAGATCTCTTTAATTTCATCGACGCTAAGACCTAGAACTTCTCTAAGAAGCTGGTAGGCTTCGCAGATAAGCTGCATGTCCCCATATTCAATTCCATTGTGAACCATCTTGACATAGTGACCAGCTCCCCCTTCCCCTATCCATTCGCAGCATGGAGATGGGCCATTACGAGCCCCTTCTTCCCCACCGGAAATTCCCGCTCCCATGAAAAGGATCCCCTTTTCAGCAAGGCTCTTCATCCTTCTTTCGCTATCGGGATAGTGGCTATTGCCTCCATCGATTACGATGTCCCCTTTTTCTAAAAAAGGAAGGCATTCTTCGATGAGGTCATCAACTGCCTGGCCGGCTTTAACCATCATCATGACTTTGCGAGGTCTTTTAAGAACTTTAAAAAATTCCGCTAAAGAATGAGAAGGTATTACCTTGGTTCCCTTAGCAGGCCCCTCTAAAAAGTCATCTACCTTAGAAACTGTTCTATTAAACACCACAACTGCATAGCCATGGTCATTCATATTCAGCACTAAGTTCTGTCCCATAACAGCGAGGCCAATAAGGCCAATATCCGCTTGCATCTGTGTCATTTTATTCCTCTTAATTTAGCAATGTTACGGCATTTTCTTCTTGAGACAAAGACCTCTTCCCAAGTAGAATAACCGGTCTATTTACGTTCTCGTAGCTCAGGTGGATAGAGCGGTCGCCTCCTAAGCGACAGGTCGCGCGTTCAACTCGCGCCGAGGACAATCTTTTACGATTTTAAAAACTTATCTATCCCTTGCGCTACACCCTTAGCGATATTTTCCAAGTATTCTTTTCTTCTAAGATGGGAGCATTCTTGGATATTTGTCACAAAGCCCCCCTCTAATAATACGGCCGGCATATCCGTTTCTCGTATTACATGGAAATTGCCCACTTTAACACCACGAGAGTTCGCTTCCGTTTGATCGATTACGTAATGGAGTATGTAGTTAGCAAGTTTTCTTGATTTTTTCGCCCTTTCAGGATCTTTCGAGTCGTAATAAAAGATTTCCACACCTTTGGCATCGGTATTTCTTGATGCATTGTAATGGATGCTTACAAAAAGCGCGCTCTGCGTCTTATTAGCCAAAGCGACCCTTCTATGCAAAGAGATCTCGACATCTTTAGATCTTGTGAGTATCACCCGATAGCCCATCTGCTCTAAGAATTTTTTTGTATATAACACTGTAGCAAGAGTAATTTTTTTTTCTTTGAAGGAGTGGACCTTGGTCCCCTCATCGCGTCCTCCGTGACCTGCATCGAGCATAATCACTGGCTTATTAAACGTTTGCTCTGAAGATCTTTCATGGGGCTTTGTACGAAGCCCTGAGCTGCTATGGATCATCTCAGCGGCAAGCGAATTGCAGCCAAAAGAGAATAAGCAGACAATAAAAAATAGCTTCTTAAGAACTTTTGGTACTTGCATGAACACGCCGATTTTTCTTTGAATTTCCCCATTGTGCTTGAGAATAAGATTTTCTTGCACGCAAAGATCGGTATATCTTCTCGAAAGATTAATTACAACAGCCTTGAGCATGCAAATGGAAGCTGTTTCACGAATCGCATTTAAAAGTTGCTATCTTTGAGTGCTAAATATAATCACGCGATTTTTAAGAACAAGACGGGAATACTAAGATTTCCTTTATCTACGCCGCTATTTAAAATTAGTGTTCATGCATAATCATATCCGCAATCCTAAACACAGGCTCAAACATAGCTATCGATGCTACTACGCCCGCAGCTCCAAGAGAAATGCCCAAGACGATTGGCAGTGCGGCAGTAGCTACTAGCGCAGTCGTTGTCCACGCTGTTACCTGCACTGCTACATGAGCTGAGGGAATCACAATCGTTGTTATTGTTGATGATGAAGCCACTACTGACACTACAAAAGTAACCATACCACCGACTAAACTCACCATAGCACCGACAAATTCTGTCTCTCCCACAGCAGCTTCCCATCCCGGATGTCGGGCTCGAAAACCTTCTTGAGGACCGGCAGCGTTTCTTACTGGGGGAGCAATCCGATTTCCCCCATTACTAGGAGGTAGTAAAGTTTCGCTAATTAAGCTGCCATCCCTTCTTACAACTATTTCGCTTCTTCTTTGATCAGGAAAAGACATTTTACATACAAAACATTTTAAAAGCTTCTGATTACGAGGGACATCCGGCAAACACCTTGAACATATGCCATGAATGATTTTTCTTTCAGCTTCTGTACCACTGCCACTTACCATAGAGTGACCATTCCAGGTATGAGTATTCATTGTTGGATCATCATCAAACGGATTTGTCAGGCAAATATGACACTGCGTGTCTGTTGCATAAGGTATACTTATCGGTCGTACGCTCATAAATTAATCCCTATATTTAAGATCAAGAAGTGAAAAATTGTATCAAGCCGACATTAAAGCTGCAATTTTAAAGAATCGATAAAGAATGGTTAGTAATTAAAGAGAACTCGAGAACGACCTAACTCTAATTCTATGTAGTGTTTTTTGAGGGTCAGCGATATTTTACTCAGTCCTCTTCTCGGTATCCTGGCTCATTCATGAGTTGCTTAACTAACAAATGGACAGTTGTTGATGGATTGGCACTTTCAGGACGATTTTGAGAATTGTGCAATCTAGCAGATCTCTTTAGAGCATTTTGTCTCAATCCTTTAATCTCCCTGTACAAATCAGCTCCCTTTTCATATTTTATATTTCTATGCTTTTTTAACATTTTAAATAGTTGGTCTCTGTGTGTAGAGGTCCCTAAATCTTGATAATGCAAGAGAATCCATAGCTCAAAGGAATCGTTAGAATAAGCAACAGAGATTTTATGTTTTTCTGCTAGTGTCAACGCCTTGTTAAATTGAGCCTTATCGGTTTTATTCAAAGGATTAGCATCCCGATCTAAGACAACCCAGGCAGCATCTATTTCTTTATCGAACTCGCCGGTCTGCAATCTTCTATTTTTCTCTTCTATTGTTTTTTCCACTAAGCTGACTTTGTGATCGGACTTATCTAGAGCAACGACAATAGGGCCTGTAGAGCTTTTGTAGTGATTAAAGTAAAGAGTCTCCGTCTTGCCTTCAGTACAAATTAAATACCTCCTGCGAGGAGGAAATGCCCCTTTTTCCCGTTTACGTTCTTTGCGCAACTCCCAAGGTTCAAATTTTTGTTTTCGCTTAGCCATTTTTAAAAATTCCTGTTAGTTCCAAGTCACGGGAACTGCGCCAAAACGACCTTCTCGATAATTTTTCTCGAATTCACATTCACTACGAATATTGTATTCTAACAAGGAACGTAACACAGTTTCTTCTTGTGCATTTTTTTCTGTAAACCAAATTTGGTCCTGTCTTAATCCTACCTGTTTTGAAAGTAGAAAGGTTTCATGACTACAGAAAATAAGCTGGGCTCCTTTTGGATTTGTCTGAGGATTTTGAAATAATGTAATAAGTTCTCGGCTCATAAAAGGGTGGATGCTTGATCCAAGCTCATCTAAAACAAAAACACCTCCTATATCCAACATCTGCAGAGCCAATGTCATAAGAGCAAATAAACGGCGAGTTCCAAAGGATTCTTGGCTCGCAAAATCAAATTCAACGTATTGATTTTTTTTTGTAGATCCATGCAATTTGTGAGTGGTAACAGCTCGAAGAATTTCGCTTGTAGGACCGAATAAAGGTTTTAGTTCGTTAGGTATAGTTTTTAGATGGACTTCAGTAAAAGGTTCCCGAGTAATCTTAAGGTCTTGAATGCTTAGATCCAGTTTTTTTAATAATTGCAGCACCCTTAATGCAAACTCAGGATTTTCGTAATATTGGTGCATTGCATAACCGAGCGGCTCTTGCGCGCCACCATCGACTATCGTAAGGCTTGGACGGCTTATTAATTTTACGACCTCCGAGGAAATAGGATCCGCAAATTGAGCAAAAACTGTTAGGGCAAGGGCCGAGGGCCTTACATTGTTAAGTAAATGACTGATGCTCCCCTTAACACTTTCATCAAGTTTCACGAACTCTTGCCCCTTTCTAAGGAAAATCATCTGTCTTCGTCGATTTTTTTTCACTTTAGATACAGTTTCAAGCCATTCACTAACAACATGTTCTGCGTTAATTTCAAACCCATACCTATACTCCACCTTATTTTCTGTATCCCAAAGGACAATTTGAAAAAAAGAAGGCTCTTTATGGCTCTCTATGTTTAAAAGGAACGGTTGAAGCAAAGGGGATTTGGTCGTTGGCTGATTGAGGTAATCTGAATTAAGCATAGCCCATTGCATATAGATGAGGGCTTTAATAAGATTACTTTTTCCACTCGCGTTATGACCAAAGATACCAATAACAGGAAGGATCTTGCCTTTAGATTCGGTGGATATAAGGCTACTCTGTCCCGTCTTTAGGGGCTCGGCATCTAAGGAAAGTGTGGCTAGCTCTCTAAAAGAACTAAAATTTTTTACGGATAGCTCGATGATCATATCTGAATATTACCAAAAAATCGAATATTTATCAAAATAATACGTAAAAATCTCCTGAAATCGGAAAATTCACATGATTTTACGTTATATTTTGGATGATTATTTGTAAACGCTATGTCAGGGCTATTCTTACGAAAGATTAATTACAATAGCCTTGCGCTATGAGCCTATCGTCAAAATCTATCTTACCTTGAGCTGTAACCTGGTAGGTCTCATGCCCTTTACCGGCGATAAGTAAAATATCTTCAGGCTTCATTCTACCGATGGCTTTTTCAATAGCGAGCCTTCTATCAGGCTCTATAAGGATGCTAGAGGGCTCTTTGATCCCCTGAAGAATCTCTTGGATAATGCTTAAAGGATCTTCCGATCTTGGATTGTCTGAGGTGATCACAACAACATCGGATAGCCTTTCTGCAATAGATCCCATAAGGGGCCTTTTGCCCCTATCTCGATCACCACCACAACCGAATAAACAGATGAGATTGCCTTTCTTAAGCTCAGAAAGGGTCATCAGGACATTTTCCAGGGCGTCGGGCTTATGAGAATAATCAACAAAAATATGTAGCCCTTTTGGATTGATCACCTGTTGCAGGCGGCCGGGCACCTCAGTAAATGAAGATAAAGAAGCTATGACCTTTTTAAGGGGATATCCCTTTAAAAGACCTACAGACATCGCTGCAAGAAAGTTATACACATTAAACCGGCCTATCACACGGGAGAAAAAAGGAAGACTTTCCCCTTTATAGATGACCGTAAACTTCATTCCAGCTTCTGAGAGCTCAATCTTACTGGCTGATAAATCAGCAGAATTTTCTATCCCATAACGAAAAATAGAGCCTCTAGTATTTTGGATCATTATAGAGCTCCAGGGAGAGTCTGCATTAACCACTGCCCACTTTGAAGGGGTTTTAAGAGAAGAAAAAACAAGCGCTTTGGCCTCAGCATATTCCTGCATATCTTTATGATAATCTAGATGGTCTTGAGACAGGTTCGTAAACACAGCTATATCAAAATCGATATGATCGACTCTGCCTTGTGTTAGGGCGTGGGAAGACACTTCCATTACAGCGGCTCTGCAACCCTGCTCTAGCATTTCACGGAGTAATTTATGATTTGTAATGACATCAGGTGTCGTCATAGTCGATGGCAGATGTTGACGACCGATGATCCACTCAACGGTGCCGATAAGGCCGACAGGACCCAGTAGCTTTTGGAGCATATGGCGGATCATATAGCTTGTTGTAGTTTTTCCGGAGGTGCCCGTGACTCCAACAGCAAATAGCTCTTTTGATGGCTCCTCAAAAAAAAGATCTGCGATTTTACTTTCTAAGGGCTTTACCGATTTGGTAATCAGCTGCACAACATCTTTCTTAAGGAATGGATTGTACATATCTGTGAGAATAGCAGAGGCTCCCGCATCGATGGCTTCCTGAATAAACTCTGATCCATCGGAGCTTAAACCCTTTTTAGCGATAAACAGATTCCCGGGGGCTACCGTTTTTGAGTTGGAACTAAGCCCTGTGATCTCAATTTCTTTGGAGCCTTTAACATCGATCCCCTCTAAATTTTTCAGTAGTCGTTTGAGTCGCATCAGTTGTTCCAGTCTAAATATTTTTTTTGTAGAGCTTCCGATTCTTTGATCCAGTCTCCCTTTTCCGTATCGCGCCTTGGATCTCCCGGTGGGTATCCATAGGGATCATCGGGATCTACACCTAAATACTGCAAAGCTCTTGTCCCTATCTCTCCAAATACAGGGGCGGCGCAAGCGCCTCCCATATGAGCTTTTCCCACTCCCGGAACAAATTTATGCTCCGGCTCGTCGATTGCAATAAGCATGACAAAGCGGGGGTTTTTAGCGGGAGCAAACCCAATGAATGTCGAGATATGATCCTTGCGGGAGTATACACCATTTACGATTTTCTCAGATGTTGCTGTCTTTCCCCCTTCAGTATAGCCGTAAATCTCGGCTTTGGGAGCGCTTCCTCCGGGCTTAGTCACATATTTCATAACCCTTACCATCTCTTCGGAAATCCCAGCTTCAAGGAGTCTTTTATATCCTTTGATTTTTTCGGGACTCGTATTATCTACAAGGACCTCTTGGGTGCCATCAGCTTTTGTCGAAACTATTTTTTTTATAAGAGTAGGACTGACATCATACCCCCCATTACAAAGTATGGCATAGCTTCTTAACATCTGGAGGCTATTGACAAGTAGATTGTGACCAAAGGCGAGTGAATAAGGAGTCGGCATCGACCACTCAAGGGCGCCATTTGGATGTTTTTTTTTTTTTTTTGGAAGAAGACCTATAGTTTCTGAAGAGAGCTCGACTCCTGTCTTTACCCCATATCCAAAAATGTCTTGAAGCGCTTTCCTATACCAATCATTACCAAGCGCATCGATCACCTTTTGGATCATCCTTGCCATATATATATTAGAGGACTTTTGGATCGCCATTTCCATATTTAGATAGCGGTGTAGCCTTGTATCGCGGATGGGTGTTGACCTACCTGGAAAATGGCCATTGGATGTAGCTATTTTTTCCTGGGGGTTAAATATAGGAGCTCTTCCTTGTTTTTTAAGCTCTTCGTTAGCTTTCAAACAAATAGCCATGGTGATCGGCTTCATAGTTGAGCCCGGTTCATAAGGATCGGTGATCGCCTTTACCTTGGTATGTTCAAGTAACTTCGGATCATTGAAATACCCTTTATATTGACTTGGATCAAAAAATGGATACTGCGCCCAAGCAAAAATTTCCCCGGATCTAGGGTCCATCATGATAGCCCAACCTGATTTGGCATTTGCTTTTTTGACAGCTTTAGCAATCTCCTCTTCTGCAATCGCTTGCAAGTAGTGATTGATTGTTAAAACCACGTCCGAGCCATTAACTGGAGCTATAACAAGGGTACCTGTATCTAGAGGGTGTTTAGGGGATTTAAGTAAAACCCTCTTCCCTTCCTTACCTTGCAAGTACTTATCTAAGACAAGCTCGAGACCACCCGTTGGGATCTGCTGGTGTGTTTTGGGGTCTTTATCTTCTCTTACTGTATGTAAGAGCTGACCCAGAAGCTTACCAAAAGGATAAGACCTTTTATAGTCCTGCACAAAAAACATTGCATTGCGTGGGATTTTGTGGGATTTTGCAAAATCTAGCCACCAAGACTCTAGGTTATTTCTTTTATCGCGACTCATCCACATGAGAACTTTGCGACTTCTTGATTGCTTTGCAAGGTGAGCGGATACTTTATCCCTATCTTCTTCTTTAAGCCCTAGAATAGAGGCAACTTTAGCCGCTATCTCCCTTTTTAAAGGGGCCGGTATCGATTTAGGATCGACAAAAAGATGGAATTTTGGCACGTCAGTAACAAGCGCTCTCGGAGCTTCAGGATGGCCCATTTTTAGTGACGTATTAGAATAAAACGTCCCTCTTTTAAAAGGCTCGATAAGAGTTAGCTGATGTTGCGCCTGGGCTTTTTTTGTCCACTTATCCCCTTCTACAATCTGGATCCTGTAAAATTGAACGATAAGAAGGCAAAAGAGAAATGTGGTTCCAAGTGAGATCCATACCAGACGCTTACGGCTTTCTAAGGGTATAGAGCCGCTCTTGCGCCTTTGAGACATAGTTAATTTGCTCCGACGGCCAAGGTAGTTTTCGGTTTAATAGAAATAGTTTCAGAGGCTGTAGTAGAGGGAAACTCAACTGCAAGGCCCTCTTGGAGCATGAGGACTTCTTTGCTAAGAGGATGCTTTAAATGGCTATATCTTGCATCTCTTGCTAGAAGCATCAAGTTATCAGGGCTTTCAAACTGCTCTATCTCATAATGGAGACGAGTATTTTCTTCTTGTAGCCCTTTAATTTCCTTCACAAGCTTGGGAGCATATAGACGGAGCTCTGTGAGCTGATTTTGTTTTTCAAGGTAAGAAAATAAACAGAGGCTGAATAAACTCAGGCACACAAAAAGTTTTGGTATAATTCCTTTTTTCACTAGTTACTCCAAATCTTTTCAGCAAAGCGCAGTTTGGCGCTTCTTGCTCTTGGGTTCATTCTGATCTCTTTTAATGTAGGTATAAGGGGCTTCTTGGTCAGAAGCTTCATCATCGGCGCAAGCTTTTCTTTGCCCTCTTTTACAGGGGTCGCAGCTGTTCTGAAAATGTTTTTTACAATCCTGTCTTCGAGGCTATGAAAGCATATAGCTCCAATTCTTCCGTGAGGAGCTAGCCACTTCATCGCCTTAGTAAGACCTTCCTCGAGCACCTCTAATTCCTTATTCACGCAGATACGTAGCGCTTGAAAAATTAGTGTTGCTGGGTGAAGTTTCCCCCGTCCAGTGACCATGCCGCAGATGATATCGCTTAGCTGTTTTGTCGTTTCAATCGATTGTTTTTTTCTTGCTATAACAATGGTCTTTGCCGCTTGGCGCCATCTGGTCTCTTCACCGAGTTCTTTAAAAATCTTTCCAAGAGCATCTTCAGACCACTTATTTATAATCTCACGAGCCGTCAGTCTTTCAGAAGGATTCATACGCATGTCGAGTGGGCCATCCTTCATGAAACTAAAGCCCTTATAATCGTTATCGAATTGCATTGATGAAACTCCTAAGTCAAAAAAAAACCGTTTACTTTATTAATATGTAGCTCATGTAAATGCTTATCCATCTCGGAAAAATTCGCATGGATGAAGTGAACTTTATCTTTCCAAGGGCTTAAAACCTCTTTTGCAATAGCTAGCGCCTCTGGGTCCTGATCAAATCCTATATAGGTCTCTATCTCGGGATGAGCCTCAAGCATAAGTTTAGCATGCCCCCCAGCTCCGAGAGTTCCTTCTACAAATACTTTAAGATCTACCCCCTCAAAATAGGTAAGCATCTCGTCGGCCATTACGGAAAGGTGAGGTTTGTCTTTACTTGCTGTCATCGTCTATTCCTTCTTCATCTGAAAGAAGCGCAAAAGCCTCTTCCGTCATTTTACTTAGATTCATCTCTGGATCTTTGCCACTAAGCATCGCATTAAGGTGGGATTCATATTGCTCTTGCGGCCAGATCTCAATTTTATTAAGCACCCCGGCAATCACTATCTCATTTTTTATCCCTGAGGCCTTTTTCAAAACCGAGGGGATAGTAACTCTACCGATCTTATCGCAGGATGTTTGGTGAAGTGTTGAGAAAAATAGAGTAAAAAACTTCTGGTACTTACCGATATGCTGTCTTGCCTGAAATTTCTCTACAATCTTCTGTATATCGCTCTTTCTATAGATAGCAAGACAACCACCGAGCCCAAGGCCGATGCTAAATTCCAATTGCCCGTCTTCCACTAGCCCCAGTCTCATAGACTGTGGCAGAACAAAACGGCTCTTGTCATCGAGCTTTGCCTCTGTTGATCCGCTAAAAAAGAACGAGCCCATATACCCACTTTCCCCTACTTTCCCACAATTTACCACCGAGACCTGAACTTGGCAACATTTTTACAAAACTCTCCCACATTTACCCTCTTTCTTACTATTCCAACCCACTTAAGGGCATGATTTTAGCAAGGAGAATTTTTAAGTGGGAATTCGTGGGAAAACAAAAACCACCTTCTCAAACACAATCCATTTTCAATTAAATTATTGCTTAAATTCAAAAACCCTGGCATCTGAAACAGTAGACTTTAACGAGGTGATTATGCCCCCACGTACAATCGACAACTTAGGGATAGATGTTTCTACCCGGTATGCCGAAGACCAAAGACACTTAGATGACAAGCTTATAAAGGACACAAGAGGACTTACCCCTCAGACGCAGGTCGATGTTACGAGCCCTTCTTTCGCTTCAGAATTCGATGCCCTCTTTGACCTATCCAAAAAAAATCTGTCCTGGGCTGATTTCCAAGCCCCCTTAAGATTCAATGAGCAAAAAAAACGGCTTTTCACCCACCAACTCATCCCGTCCCTCGGTAGCCCAGACAAAAAAGAAAGCCAAACTCTAAAGATCAATGCCAAGGTACAAAGCCAGCTAACTAAAAATCAGGCAGATAAAGACGGGCAGAAAGACCCTAAGAAAAAGTTTGCGCAAGAGCGAGAAGAGAAAGAACTCAATAAAGAAAAAAAAGTCCTCCTCAAACTTTTAGACTGTATTGTATACTTAGACCGAGATGTGGGCATGGTAAATGCCAGAAGATTGCAGTACCAAAAAGGATAATTTATGAGCAGCTTGAAATGGTTAGATGTACTCGGATGGAAGTCAGAAGAGCTAGAAGACCTTCGTTTTGTGGGCTATTCCTACATAAAGCAAGGGCTCTATGATATAGCTATCACCTTTTTTGAAGCCCTTGTCATCCTCTCCCCTGAAACTGCCTATGACCTCCAAACTCTTGGAGCCCTCTATCTTCAGAAAGGGAACAACCTAATGGCGCTCAACTACCTTGAAAAAGCGCTAAAAGCAGATCCTACTCATGCGCATACTCAACTCAATAAGACCAAAGCCCTACTTGCCCTTGGCTATAAAAAGCAAGGTCTAGCCCAAGCTAAGATCCTCGAAAAAGACACTGACTCCTCAATAGCTAACCAAGCTGCAGCTCTTGTAATGGCCTATAGCTAAAAAGGTTTTATTTTTTTGATTAAACTCACCCTGTTAATTATACAAAAAATATTAAATTCACAAAAATTAAAATCAATACTGTAATGAATTAAAATCAATCTTCCGTCATAATATTCAATAATACAAACTAAAAAATAGGGTATTATGGCCATTCCATCCATTAGCGCAGTTCCGATCGATTACCAATCTCTAAATTCGACTATAGGACAGCCAATAAGTCAACTTTTGGTATATGGGTTTGCCGACTGCGGTTGGGAGGATATATTATCGGCCTTGAGAAAAGATCCCGAATGCCCAGTAAAAAAAATATTTGACTATGAGATTGCTGTTGATGGCGAGGAAGGCTACACACTAGAGGGCAGACACATCGAAAAAGTCATTACAAACAACGACAGATGTAAACGTTGTTTAGTAAACCTTGTACTGGAAAATGTAAAAAGGTCTAGAGCCGAGCTTCCCCTGATTCCCATTCTATTTCTTATCGATACAGAAGCTGAAGTTCCCAAAGGCCACTCCTATCCCCCTTCCCCTGTAGACGTCTTAGAAAATCGGGGAAGACTTACCATGACAGAGCTACGAAGAGCTTATAAACTTTGTGAAAGTCCTCTTTTGCCAAGTGAAATTACGGAAATTGCAAAGAAAACATTCTGTTTTGCTAAGCTATTGACAAGGAGCAAGTACCAATTCCAAAAGATTTCCGCCCCCTGGGAAGGAGAAAATAAGCCCGCATGGGATGAGCTGTGGGAGAAAATGCATCCAACCTCAGGCCCCTACTACGAAGAGCAAGTTGGGAAAATCGGGTTAAAAAGAACTTTCGGACTATATTGGATTGACCAACTTACTACTCTAGCAAAACCTTATCTAAGAGATCCTTCCTAATCGCAACAGGAGAGCTTAAATAGATTTAGACACTCATCCTTGTACCCGGCAAACACTAAGAAAACACAAAATCACCCTATCCGCCTTTCATTTAATGACATATAGCAAAATAACTTTTATGTTGTATAAAACACCCCCCCTGTTTTATACATAAATTGACGAAAACACCCCCCCTATTTCATACAAAATGCAAAGATCTCTCAAAAAAATTCTCTCCGAATGGAAAAATCACCCTCTTAGAAGGCCTCTAATAGTCAGAGGAGCTAGACAAGTAGGAAAGACCTTCCTAATAGAAGCCTTTGGTAAAGAGGAATTCGAAAACATAATAACGGTGAATCTTGAGTTTTCTCCCAATTTTCAAAAGTGCTTTGAAGATTTAAATCCAAAATCGATCATTAACCAAATTGAGCTGATTTCTCAGGAAAAAATCACACCGGGTAAAACACTTCTTTTTATCGATGAAATCCAGCAGTGCCCAAATGCATTAACATCCCTGCGGTATTTTAAAGAAAAACTTCCAGAGCTGCATGTAATTGCCGCAGGCTCTCTATTAGAATTTGCAATCCAAGACGAAGATTTCTCCTTTCCTGTGGGAAGAGTCCAGTTTGCAAGGCTCTATCCTCTATCTTTCTTAGAATATCTAGAGGCTGGGGAAAATACCCATTTAAAAGAGCAGCTTTCTTCTTACACCTTAAAAAATACACCACCTCCCGCTATCCACGAGCATTTACTTACTAAATTACAAGAATATTTCATCGTCGGAGGAATGCCCGCCTCCGTGCAAGCATTTATCCAAACAAACTCCTACCTAGAAGCGAAATATATCCAGCAATCGCTTTGGGATGCTTTTGAATCTGATTTCAGAAAATATGCAACTAAAACACAGCACCGCTATCTAAAAAAAGTCTTCGAAGAAGGCCCCAAGCTCATTGGATCACAAGTAAAGTATAGTAAGATCGATCCCGAACTTCCCAATCCCTCACGTGATATGAAAAATGCGATCGAGCTTTTACATCTTGCCGGCCTGCTTCATCCAATCCATGCAACATCTGCTGGAGGACTGCCTTTAGTAAAGGGTCTCAAACAATCCATTTTTAAATTACTTTTCCTAGATATTGGACTTGTAGAGAAAGTACTCAATGTCGGTCCTCAAAATGCAGATCTATTAACAGGTGCCTTAGCCGAACAATTTGTAGGTCAAGAGCTGCTTGCCTATAGTGATCCTTTGCAAAATGCAACTTTGTTTTTTTGGATGAGAGAAAAACAGGCAAGCTCTGCAGAAGTTGACTATGTTCTTGCTTCTAAAGAGCTGATCTTGCCCGTCGAAGTAAAAGCGGGGAAAACAGGCAAGCTAAAATCCTTGCGTGTTTTTACGGAAGAAAAATCATCCCCTTTTGGAATACGAATATCGCAAGACATCTTGGGATTTGAAAAAGGAATCCTTTCAGTTCCTCTCTACATGGTATCCCAAATACACAGACTGATAGACGAAGCGCTGCAGATCGGCTCGTAGTTATACGAGCCAAAAAAAACTTACAGCTTGCTGTGTTTTCATAGTCAACAAGTTACCTCCTGGAAGAAATTCTTCTCCGGAATTTTGCTTGCATCCATTTTGAACCGGGTGGTAACGTGACGGAATATAAGCCACTTTTCTTCTTGAAACATTCTTTACAATGAGCTGTTAAAATTATGCTGACAAGTCAGACGCAAGATGTATGGGATTTGTTTTTACAATTTATTGAAGAGAGATGTTCATCTACAGAATTTGAGAACTGGATATCTCCTATTAAAGTGATTGAGTCCACGGCTCACAAACTCATTTTACAAGTGCCTAATATCTTCGTGCAGCAGTATCTGATCGATAACTACAAGAAAGACCTTGTACAATTCGTTCCTGTTCTAGCATCAGGAGAACCTGCCATTGAATTCGTAATTGCAGAACCAAAAAAAACGGTAGTGCAAGCCCCTGTTATTACAAAGCCAGAAGAGACAGCGCCCCAAGAAACTTCGAAAGACCACTACGAACTCAAACTCAACACCCTTTACACATTCGATAACTTCATAGAAGGCCCCTCTAACCAATTTGTAAAGTCAGCAGCTCTTGGCGTGGCTGCAAGACCTGGAAGGTCTTACAATCCCCTCTTCATCCATGGTGGTGTCGGACTTGGCAAAACACACCTTCTCCATGCAATCGGTCATACGATAAAACAAAATCATAAGAAAGTACGGGTCCATGCAATCACCACTGAAGCGTTCATCAACGACCTGGTAGATAATCTGCGCAATAAGACCCTCGATAAAATGAAAAAGTTTTATCGATCACTCGATGTTCTTCTTGTTGATGATATCCAGTTTTTGCAGAACAGGCAGAACTTCGAAGAAGAATTTTGCAACACCTTTGAAACGCTCATCAACCAAAATAAACAGATTGTCATTACAAGTGATAAGCCACCGGGACAACTCAAACTTTCTGAAAGGATGATTGCCAGGATGGAGTGGGGCCTTGTCGCTAATATCGGCATACCAGATCTCGAAACACGCGTTGCTATTTTGCAACATAAGGCGGAACAAAAGGGATTTAAAATCCCTCAAAAAGTCGCATTCTTTATCGCCGAGCATATCTTTAATAATGTCAGACAGCTGGAAGGGGCAATAAATCGCCTGAGCGCATACTGTAGAATGATGGGGCTTGATGTCACAGAAGAAGTGGTAGAAAGAGCTCTGAGCGAGCTTTTTCAGATGGCCCCTTCCAAACGTGTCTCTGTTGATAGCATCTTAAAAAGTGTAGCTACAATTTATGAAGTGCGGGTCAGCGACCTAAAAGGCAACTCCCGTAGTAAAGATATCGCCTTCCCAAGACAAGTAGCTATGTATCTTGCAAAAGAGCTCATCAATGACTCTTTGATTAAGCTCTCCTCTTCCTTTGGAGGGAAAACGCATTCTACCCTACTGCATTCTTGGAAAAAAATTTCAGGGCAAGTAGCAACAGATGAAGTACTACGCAAACAGATCCAAATGGCTCGGCGTAATCTTGAAGCTTGAAACTTGGGGTCAGATCTGTTAACTACAAGTTAATAGAAAAAACTTAAAGGTTCATCACTATGTTTAAGAAACACACTAAAGACAGCCAAGTAGAAGAAAGCCTCCTAGAAAAACCCTCTCTTACTGCCACCTCCCCTTTTACAGGATACGAGTCCTTTCGCAACAAAAACATGCAAGAAGCCCTCTTTGAAAAAGGGACAGAAAAACCTGAAATCTTCATTGGGGAAAATGTGAAGATAGAAGGATCATTAACCTTTGAGACTCTTGCTAAAATTGAAGGACACTTTACTGGAGAGATTATCTCTAAAGGCAAGATCATCATAGGGCCTCAAGGCATTGTTAAAGCTGATATCTTTTTAGAAGAAGCTGTTATTTCCGGAAGAGTCGAGGGAAATATCACCGTAACAAAAAAACTCATTCTTGAAGGAAGCGCTAAAATTACGGGTGATATTACAGCTCCCTCTATTAGCGTTGGGGAAGGGGTATCCATCTGTGGGAAGCTCCACGTGACAAAAACTCCTAGTCCTGAGGAATTAGAGGAAGACTTCCCCTTAGAAGAAGATCCGTTGTAAAATATACTTTACATCTGTAAGGAGTCACTTTCAAAGCTGGCTCCTTGCACTAGCACTTCCTTATCAAAAAATAATTACAAAACTCAATTAAACTGGAATATTATTACATTACATGCAATAATATTCTAAAATTTAATTCAGGTACTAATTATGGCTTCTTCAGTTTCTTCTGCTGTTACTAACATATCCACCTGTCGAGTAATTCAAGAAGGGTTAGGCCAGCTTGGTAGAGTAAGGCCGGGTAATTTTCCCTCAGCCCTTACAATCATCAGACAACTGGGAACTTCTTTTGCTGCAATAGACTCACTCACACCCGTCTCAAAGGGAAGAATTGCTTTTTTAGGCAATCGTCTTTTAGGACTCTTAGATGGATACGCATCTAGAGAAGCTCCTTACGAAGTCATTGCTAAAGTAATTGCTGATTTAGCAAATCTCAAAAATGCCCTACAGATGGAAGTTGCGAATTTCAGTTGGATTTACCATCCGATTCAGACCTATTCTCAGCTTAGTAGATCTCCTTATTTACGAGAGCTTCAAGAGATTCTTCCTGAAGTTTTACATAAAATAAGACTTGGAGATCGAGACCATTTTGTTATTGATGCTGAACCTATACAGCGATATTTTGCATCAGTAGATACCCACGGTTTAACCAATCAATTTGACTTGCTTATGATAATTCTCATGAGTGACTATAAGTTTGAAGGATCTAAAATTACGATTCCCTTATCGAAAATACCTCGAATGGATCTACTCGAAAGATATTTAGGGATAGAGGATATCCCCTGCAAATTGGTAATTCAAATGCTCTATGCTTGTGGATTGCAATATAGTTTAATTTCTAACCACCTTACTTCTAACGATCTTGTCCAAGCCTCTTTATTTAATGTTTTAGAAAAAATCGAACCAAGTTCTACCGCAAAACCCATTGCTGCAGGTGTATTAGCTGGCGTTCCAGTGGAATATAGCTTTAACAACTATTTAGAAAAAAAACCACTTATCCCCCTATTTTCCGCCATACTTGAGGAAAGAGATCTCTACATGGCAGAAGGAACACCCACTATAAATATGATGGTTTCTGAAGATTTTATTTCTAGAATTACTCCTATGATGGGAGAGGACTGGCTACAAGAATCTGCAGAGGCCTATGATCTTATCCGCCGGATTGAGATCTCTTGCAGAAAAATTTTTCCTAGAGGTCTTTTAGGAGACTTAGATGAACTTCTTCGCACTCAAGCAAGTGACCCCTATTTGCTCGACCGCATTATATTTATGAATCACGAACTCGCAATTTGGAAAGGAAGGGGAGCTTCCTTAATCTCTCCAGACCTCCTCCACTCAGGAAGTAAAGAAGACTATAAGTTACTCGCCTTTTATCAATTTATGAAGATCCACGCAAAAGATACGGATATGGATAAAGCAGAAGCTGAAGCTAAATCTGAAAAAGATGAGGTATTTTCTGTTAAAATACCCTCTAGTAAAAAAGATCCTCGCAAGGGTAAAAAACCAGCTAAAGCTCAGAGGCAGGGAGGGGCCGGCTCTACAAGTCTAGCTGCTACCTCCGCCTTAGAAGATGATGCTGGCGCTGCAAAAGCTCCAGACCCAGTAAAAATGAAACCTCCTGCAGCAGAAGTCGCCCATCTTCTACACCCTACAGGAAATCCATTTCTCACCGAAGCTATCTCTAAATCTAGAGCTTCTTTAAGTAGGACCTCTCTTGCACCTCGTGTAAATGTATGGAATATATCTGGGGATAGAGGATTAGCTTACTACGGATATGGCTTACGAACCGAACATGTTCTTTCTCCGGAGGAGATGATTTTGCGACATCGATTCCCTCCTGGAATACTTTCCCTTTTATTTAGCGACCTATATTCCAAAGAATCCACGATACAAAGACCCTCCGGCGAAATTTGCAGGCACTTTGAAAGCGTCCTCTATATCGACGGCAAAAAATATATGCTGGAAGCAACGGCAGATTCTAGAGGAACCCTATTCCATTACTATGCAAGGCCTCTTACGAGATTTGCAGATTATTTCCAGCTTACCAGAGAGTCTCCTTCAGAATTTCCAGTCCTTAAAGGAAAAGCAGAAGCCCCTACCCCCCTCGCTGGAGTAAGTACAGAAGGAATCAGGTCTGATCCGCAAGGAAATGCTACCTTTGAATTTGACGGACATACTTATAAGATTCTCTTATTAAGAATGCCTTAAATCTGTAAAAAGTTGAATTCTACAGTCTAAAAAACTTCGAAAATCAGATTCTATTAGCCAAAGCATATCAGCCTACTTAAAATCCCAAATTTGTCACTCAACTACATTTGAGTGACAAATTCTGGATTTGAGTGACAGTTTTTAAGTTTTGAGTGACAAATTAAGCATTTGAGTGACATTATAGAAATTTGAGTGACACTTAAAAAGGAGCTAAAATGTCCAAAAAGACCTTAACTGATGCGCTTGAAGAGCTCGTCGCCTCTATTGCTTTTTTTCCGGAGGGCGCTTCTTTACAAGATCTCGATGAGGCTTTAGGACATTCTTCAGCCCACAGAACTCTCCAGCGTAGATTGAGTCTTCTTGTCAAACAAGGGAAGATCTCTGTACAGGGAGATTCCCGTTCCAGGAGATACCTGATAATTCCTGAACAAGCTAACTGCAAGGACAGTTTTACAGACTCGGAAAAACTTCTCAGGAAAATGGGAAGCATCTCCCTTTCTAAAGAAGGCCGTGATATTCAAATGCAGGTCTCTCAGCCGATACATAAAAGACCCTTCGTAAATTATCACCGCGCTTTTTTAGACAGTTATAAGCCAAATGTTACATTTTATTTACCTGAATCTGTCCGCAAACGTTGCCTTGAAATTGGAACAACGGATGGAAAACGTCCGGCTGGTACCCATGCTAGAGAAATCTACGGACGGCTTCTCATTGACTTATCATGGAATTCCAGTCGACTGGAAGGCAATACCTATTCCTTATTAGAGACAGAGCGCTTATTAGAGTTTAGCGAGATTGCTGAGGGGAAAAATCTTGAAGAATCTCAAATGATTTTAAATCATAAGGTAGCTCTTGAATTCCTTGTAGAGTCGGCTGAAGCCATTGGAATGAATCAATATACCATTTTGAACCTTCATGCTCTGCTTTCAAATAACTTACTTGGAAATCCAGAGTCTTGTGGACGGCTTCGTAAAATTCCTGTGGGAATTGCAAAAACAGTCTATCATCCAACGGCTATCCTTCCGCTCATTGAAGAGTGTTTTCAACTTATTTTAACAAAAGCAAGTGTAATAGAGGATCCTTTTGAGCAGGCATTTTTTTTAATGGTCCATTTGCCCTATTTGCAGCCGTTTGAAGATGTGAACAAACGAGTATCTCGCCTTGCTGCAAATATTCCTCTTATACTTAGAAATTTTTGTCCTATATCTTATGTCGATGTCCCAGTGCAAACGTACATTAATGCGCTACTAGGAGTATATGAGCTAAACCGGATCGATCTGCTTAGAGATGTTTTTATCTGGGCCTACGAGCGCTCTTGCCTGCTTTATTCTTCTATCAGACAAACTCTAGGAGAGCCCGATCCCTTTCGTATGCGCTATAGGGATCTTATTTACAAAATGGTAACGGAGATTGTACTTACACCTTTAGATAAGAAAAAAGCGGTAGAATTCATTAAACAAAAAGCCGGTCAGTTTAGCGACTCTGAAGAGCGATCACGTTTTATTGAAACCATAGAAATTGAGCTTAGATCATTGCATGAAGGCAATATCGCTCGTTATAGACTCCGCCCTTCTGAATTTTCTCTGTGGCACAGGTCATGGTTGTAAAGGTCTTCTTTAGAACGCATACCCAAATCCAAGACCCACAGTAACCCCTCCAACCTGAGCGTTACTACCTTGCGTGCCCGCAAGATTTGAGGTAAATTTCAACATCTTATAGGAATATTCCGCAAAGGCATCAAGGGTGAACCCTGAGTTAAAAACATAGAGAAACCCTGTATTTGCAAATCCCCCACAGCCATTTGCGCTCATATGCTTGGGAACATAAGAAGAGCTATTCTGAACATAGGTAAAGAAGTAGCGAGGACCAAGCGTTGCGTAATACGATAGGTGATCTCCAATAGCAATAACTGGACGGAGCCCCACACTAATTGGCAGTTGCCAAAGGAATGTTTTCTGGTGGTCACTGAGAGAATGTCCCGTTTTTTCTGTATACTCTACACTGCCATAAACATGGAGCCATTTGTAGATCGGATAAGACGCTGCAATCTGCCCATCGAGTCCGATTCCACTATAGACCTTTCTCATCGTCTCATTCGTAAAGAAAAAATAGCCAAGTTTTGCTTCTATCATCCCACTAGAAAGCTGACTCAATTTTGATGTAGAGGTTGTATTAGCGGAAGATTTAGGGCTTTTAAAACTCTCAAAAGCAACTGTGCTATCTTTCTTATCGACCCATGTAACAAGGTATTTACTTTTCGAGCTATCATACGAACTATAAACATCATCAACGGCCGCTCCACTTGTCTTATTTATGACATAGGGCTGGCTCCATCCTCCCTTCTGTGTATAAATAGAGTACGTAGGAGTGTGATCATTTCCATAGTCAGCCCACGTGGCTAAAAATTCTTTTTTTGAGCTGTCATAGGTGGTAAATACGTTGGTATAGGCCTGAGAACAGGACTCTTTACATAGCAACTCGGGTTTGCTCCAACCAGATCCCTCTTTATAAAAGGAATAAGTCGGATAGTTGTTATTGCTAGAATCGGCCCAAGTCGCCAGAAACTGATTTTTCGAGCTATCAAAAGAGGTAATTACATCATTAAATGCTAAAGAAAAAGATTCACTATTAAGAACTTTAGGAGCGCTCCACTCTCCGGACTCTAAGTTATAGATCGAATAGGTTGGAGCATTTGTGCTAAATTCCGACCAAGTAGCCAGGCAGTTTCCTGTTTTTGTATCAAAAGAGGTAAAAACACCGGCAAATGATTGAGAATCTGAAGTGGGAGAGAGCATTTCCGGCTCGCTCCATCCTTCCTTTGCTGTATAGATAGAAAAAGTCGGATAGTTGCTATTGGTTCTATCGGCCCAAGTAGCCACAAACTGCTCAGTTACTTTATTATAAGAAACAAAGACATCTGCATAAGCTGCCGATAGCGATGTTTTAGAAAGAGGCTCAGGGCGGCTCCATCCTTCTTTTGGCGTGTAAATAGAGTAGGTAGGGGTGTTATTAAACCGTTTATCTGCCCATGTCGCAATGTACTGCCCTGTCGCGCTATCATAAGAGGTAAATACATAACCTGCCGCTTGGAAAGCCGATCCTGCGTAGATAGCCTCAGGTTTACTCCATCCATTTTTTTCTGAGTAGAAAGAGAAAGTAGGATAGCTATTTGTAGGATCTGTCCATGTAGCTATAAACTGCTTTTTACCGCTGTCGTAACTTGTAAAGACGTTGTCAAAGGCAGACATTCCCACAACAGGGGGCTTTTCTTGTTTTTCTAAGGCTTGTATTTGAAGCGTTGCCATACTTGCCAATGTAAAAAAAACAGCTAATCTGCTCATATATTGCATCTCCATAAAGTCAAATCCCCTTTTCCCACATTTTTCTAGTCAATTCAAGTTAAAAATAAGCGTTACGTTACATATCGTCTTGTTTACAGCTTACTTACCGACACTTATAGTAGCGGAGGCCACAGCTCCTCCAGCATCTACGGCTGTGAGCGTATAGCTTTGAGCCTGCTTTGGTTGGTTATGGTCATCATACGATGTCGCATTGGATCCTAGTGTAGCGATCAGTGTGCCATTACGATAGAGCCTGTAGAAGGTAGCTCCAATGCTCGCCTCCCAAGATAGAGCGTTGTATCTTTCACTAACCACTCCGAAGTTGTTGACTTTCTGTTTGCCCGTGAAGTTGCCGGGTGCTTGTACGGGTGAGGTGTCGGTGTAAAATGTATAGGAGGGGATGTTATTGGTGTCTACGAACGTCACAAGAAAGGTTCCCGAGCCTGGATCGCACGACGAAAAGATATCAACCCCATTGGTGTTAGCATCAACAGGAGTTGTCGGAGCTACTGGAGATTGCGCTGTATATTGCGGTGAGGCGCTTGGGTTGTAGATCGAATAGTAGGGGCGGTTGCTATTGTTATCCTGCCATGTTACGAGAAAGTTACCTGTCGAGCTGTCAAAGGAGGATGTGACATCGATTGAGGACTGGGAGTTCGTAATATAACCGGGTGAGCTCCAACTTTGATTAATTGAATCATAGGTTGAATAGGTCACTTCAACATTATAACCAGACAACCACGTAGTCAAAAAATTGCCACGAGAATCGGAAGAAGAAAAGACATTAGTAGCAGGCGTGTTTTCGACTTGGGCATTCGGGATTAGTGCCGCTGGAGTCCAGGTAGGGGAATGAGTAGGATTATAAACGGAGTAGTAGCCGGCTTCATTATTGTTTACCCACGTAACAAGGAAGTTCCCTGTTGAGCTGTCATAAGAAGAAACCACATCAACCGCAGCATTGGCTAAAGAGCTTGGGATAAATGTAGGCATACTCCATGTAGTAGAATTCTCCGTATAGATCGCATAGTAAGGTTTGTTGGAGTTGGAATCTATCCAAGTCACAAGAAAATGTCCGTTACTATCAGAGGAGCAAAATACATCACTTGATGTTGCTATAGAGCTCGTGATTTGTGCCAGAGATATCCACCCACTGCCATCATAAATAGAAAAATAGGGGGTATTGTCACTTGAATTTTGCCATGTCGCAAGAAAATTTCCGGTAGAGCTATCAAAAGAAGAAAAGACCATAGTGCCGGAGGCACCCGGTGATGC
>JAPLSW010000005.1 GCA_026398435.1 Chlamydiota bacterium
ATGGAAAAAGCGCTTCGATTGCATTAGATCGCTATAGTGATCTTATAGCTTTTGAAAGGGTCATCAAATTTGCTGAAGATATCGTTAAAGATACACTTGCCCAAGCAGAGGCTCTACGTGCGGCACAAATCAGCGGGTTCGAACTCGATGAATACATAAAGCAGGTACATTCAGTGCTCAAAGAGCTGCAAGGGATGAACATGGAAAACATCCAAAACATATCCGCTGAGCATCAAGTCATCGATTATCTCTTAAAACTAGACAGAACCATGCGCGAAAAAGAGCGAGGTATCTAATGAAAAACAGAAGATTTTTCTACATCTTATCCCTACTAGTATTCTGCGCATTCCCTTGCTGGGCTGGGGATTCTCATCCCTCCCATAGCCAAGACATGGCTATTCATACCTGGGGAGGGGGAGAGCTTTTACAAAGAGTATTTCAATCCATCTCCATGGTTATTTATGGCAATTCAACAAGCGGAATCGATCAGACATTTAACGGAATCCTACGTATAGGCATGACCATCGGAGGCTTTTGCTGTATCTGTCTTGCATTCCTCCGTGAAAAATTCGAGCCCTTAATCAAAAACTTTTTTCTCCCATGCATTTTTATCATGTGTTGTCTTCTTGTGCCAAGGACGACCATTTATATTCAGGACCACCTTGCTCAAAAGGCGTCCTCTGTAAAAGCTATTCCCTTTATTAAAGTAGAAAAAGTACCGTACTTTCTAGGTAAATTCGCCTCCCTTGTCAGTACGATAAGTTATACACTCACAGATAGCCTTGAACATGTGGCTCATGGGGTAAATGATAAATTATATGATTGGACAGGACATATTTATGCAGCAGAAAACATTTTCCTGACAAAAAAATGTCGGATTGCAAATCCCGTTGTTGAAGACAATTTCCGTGACTTCTGTAGGGAGTGTGTATTTCGCGATTTAGGGCTTGGGATCTATTCCAAAGAAGCGCTGGTTAACTCAAAAAACGTTGTAAAATTCTTACAAGAAAACACCTCTAGAATCCGTACTATCTTCTATCGTGATTCCTCTGATAACGGCCAAAACGGCTCTTCTCAAGGAAATTTCATTACCTGTAGAGATGCCATTAACAAAATGGCTACTCTCTTTGGCAAAGAAAAAGGCAATACCAAGCAAATATTGATTGGGGAAGTAGGCAATGACTTCCAATTCCTTCTGAAAGAGAAAGCCTCAGGAGAAAGCTCCATACACAACCTGATCACGCAGCAAATTGCAATCAATATTCTAAAAGAGGAAATTCCAGGGACCTTAACCTCTTTTTCTTCCAAAAGAGCTGAGCTTCTACAAAAAGAGAACCAAAAAGTTCTAGGAGCCTTAGGAGCCAATTCGATAGTTGCCATGCGCAACTTCTTTGAAGCTACCATATATATGGTGTTCCCTCTAGTGATAGTAGTGAGCCTCCTGTCCTTCGGTCTAAAGCCCCTTATGAATTGGATCCATTTTATTCTATGGGTAAACACATGGCCAATTTTCTATGTTGTTGTAAAATTTCTCCTAAGTTCTATGTGGGAATTTAGAACTAAACGGATGTTCGGAGATACCTATGATCTGACTATATTCACCTCTGAGGGCCTTTCTGACCTATACAGTTCTATGGAATCGATCGCAGCTATTGCTATGGCATTTATCCCCTTCTTATCTTGGATACTCCTCAAAGGAGGAGTGGGTCAAATGGTTCAACTTGCATCTTCTCTCATGGCGCCAGCTCAATCAGCGGCCTCTACTGTATCCGCAGAAAAAACCTATGGGAACTACAGCTTTGGGAATATGAATCTTGATAACGTCAATGGACATAATGCCTCAACCTTTAGACAAACCTACAGTGGGTTTCTCTCTAGTGGCAGCGCAAGTGTTGATACGGGAACTGAAACAATGACCTATACTCCAAGAACAGATGGACTTTATGTTAAGCAAGCCGACTCCCATCTTCGCGAGGGGATCTCAAAAACTCAAGCCTTTAGCCATGCGGTTCAAGACTCTTATAGTACCTCTCAGACAACTCTTTCTGAGACTTCTAAAAGTTTTTCTGAAAACCTGGCAGATACATCCAATAAAACTGTAGGTTTCGTTGAAGCGATCTCCAAGCAATTTCAAAAAGGGGAAAACCATAATACGCAAGAAATGACAGGACTACAGGAATCCGTACAATTTATCAAAGGAGTAGGAGACGACTATGCTAAATCGAAGGGTATTTCCAGCGATCGTGCTATGCGAGAAGTTTATTCTTCTGGAATCGGCTTTTCACTCGGCTTAAAAGCTAATATAGACGGAAGTTATCAAGATGGAGTATCCAAATCAGAGTCCGAGAGCGAACTTGATAAAGTATCCAGTTCTGAGTCCTTCCAAAAACACCTACAAAACATTACTAATGCTTCTAGTGGCGAGGTTGGCAGTATATTGAAAGGAGAGGATGCTAGGTTACACGATGATTTTTCCAATTCCTTAAGCAATACAAAGGCAGCAAGTACACAGTTAAGAGCTGCCTATGCTGAAAACGAAGCTCTTTCCAATCTTCAAAGCTCTTCATCAAGCGATAATGTGACATTCCATCAAAACCTAAATCAAAGGTTTGTCGAGTTCCTCGGTGATAAATATCATGATATAGGGAAAATCAATGAAGTCCTTGAAATGCCCAATGAATCCATGGAAAAATCTGCAATAATTAAAGAATTTACAAGCGACTTACTTCCTAAGAGATCTGTGGGAGTCACTAAAGAAGATATGGAAAATAAGTATGGATCCTACCAAGAAAAGGTAGATAA
>JAPLSW010000048.1:0-16693 GCA_026398435.1 Chlamydiota bacterium
ATAAAGGATTTTCACCTGATCAAATATTAAAGGACATTTTTGTGCTTCATCAATGACGACCCAAATTTTATTTTTACCACCAACTTGTTGTTTTGCTCCCTCAATGATTAGATCTTCCAACTCCTGTTTTTCCACTCGTACTCGCTGACCCATATTATCCATGTTAAGAAAAACCCAGATCAATTCCGGATGGTTCTTAGCGTAATGATTAACAAATAAAGATTTGCCAACCCTGCGAGGACCTAAAATAGCCGTGATAAATGGACGACGAAATGACGATTCTAAAGTTTCTTTATTTACCCTATCTGCGTACATGAAAACCTCAAACTTAACCTGTTATACTGGATTCTACCTCATGCAAGGTGATTTTTCCTAGGGAAATCACTTCGTGCGAGGTGATTTTCCTTGGGAAAATTGCTTCACGTGAGGCAATTTTCCAGTAATTGGAGTTTATGGAGCTCAGAAACCAATCAATCCAAGTTAATGTAATTTCTACTTAATAGGTTGTAGATAAAGAGGTTACATGCATAAACTATTAGCGTGCTCCTGTTTCTAAAATGACGAAATATACAACGTCATTGGGTTATAAAAAGAACACCCAACCCAGAGTCTCTAGCTGTTACAAGCTCTATATAGCTACTCAACGTCCGACTCTGAATTACAAACAACTTTCACAGCTCTTCAAGAAAAAAGAACCTCTTTAGCTAGACTTTTTTCGAGTGCGCTACCAAAGAGAGCCTTAAGGGCTGTCTGCATACTCTGTCCTGTAAGTTTTTTTAGCCTTTTGATCCCCATAAACTTTTAATAGTTCACTGTCTAGAGAATCTCTAATACCTCTAGAGGTTCACTCTCTAAAATACTTAAGCACTTTTTTCTATAAGGGGAGTTTTTCTAAGAAGCGTTAGAAGTATCCCTATAAGCAAGATAACACAGACCCAAGCCATGAGGTAAAAGGAGTCATCGAGCGCAAGGGCTTTTGCCTGTTTACTAAGAAGGTCTTGGAGCTTGGCATCGGCTTTAAGCCCCTTGATATCAAAAAAAGCGGCTTTGCCAAAATAGAACTTCGTCTCCTGAGAAAAGGCGGTAAGATCTGAGCCGAGCCGTTCGTAGAAAAATATGCTTCGTCTCCACCATATCGTTGTATAAATCGAGGCTCCAAGACCTGAGGCAATCGAGCGGACGATTTGGAAAATAACGATCCCGTCATTTGTCTGCTCGTGATTGAGACTCGCAAAGGCCATACGAAAGAGGGGCGCTAAAAAGAAGGCAAGCCCAAATCCTGAAAGAATCCTCGATGTCGCAATCCTTCCAAAATTGATATCTACCGAAAAGTTTGTGGTATAAAAGCAGGAGACGGCAAAAAAGACGACGGCTACACATAAGGGGATTCTAGGGTCCATCCTTTCGAGTGTTGGTATTAAAAAGCTAAGGACAAGGCCGGCCGCCGACATGCTCCCTATAAGTAGAGCAATCCAGAGAGGAGTGTAGTTTACATCGAGGGTAAGCCACAGACCGAGTAATAGGACCATCCCAAAATAAGCAGAAAAAAGACCTGCAAGGCTTGTCATCGCAAGGGAAAACGAAAATTTTTTAAATAGCTGCAGGTGAACGATCGGATGGGGATGTTTTAGATCCCAAAGTAGATAAAAGAAAAAACTAAATGTTCCCACAGCAAAAAGGGCTATGATGATACTTGATCTATGCCAGTCGAGATATTGACCAAGGGTGATGGCGGAGCCTAGACATAGTACCCAGCTGCAATAGGAAATATATCCTATCGGATTAAATGCAGAGTCAGGGATTTCTATTGGTTTATCTTTTAAGGTAAAATAGAAAAGGGGGGCAACTAAGAGGATAAAGGGAAGGTTTAAATAAAAAATCCAGTTCCAATGGTACTCGTAGGCGATACACCCTCCCCATGAGGCCCCAAAGACAGGAGTTATCGCAGAGATAAGAATAATACAAGTGGTAGTGGATTGCTTTTTCTCTGGGGGATTAAGTGACGATAAGATCCTTGCCACCAGGGGAAATAAGGGCCCGGCTGCAAAGCCTTGAAAAAATCTTGTTATAACGATCTGGGCGTAGCTCGTGGATACTGTACAGAGATAGGAAAATAGGGCAAAAAGTAATAGGCAGATAATAAGAAAAGTGACGGTGCCAAATTTGAGGGAACATATACGGCTAAGAGGTAGGCCCATGGCGTTGCCAAGGGCAAAAAAGGTAATCGTATAGGTGGCGATGTCATTAGAGGCTCCAAGACTTCCAGCAATATAGGGGGCTGCCATATTAGTGAGCGTGAAGTTAAAGATCGTAAGAAATAGCACGCCAAGAAGGGCGATCGATATTCCTTTAGAGATTAGGGGCTTCATAATTTCTTATGTGCTCTTGGGTAAGGGGTCTTTGTAGGTACTGCTCAAGGGTCATATCAGCGTTATCTGCAATGATTTGGCCGATTAGCTCCTTATCGCCCGTTTCTTCTTTTTCAAAGATTGGCGTTTGGTAGGTCGGTGATCCGGCAGTTGTTAGGGGGACCATATTTCCCTCGATATCCTTTGTATGGGTTCTAGCTTCTGTGGATAGTCCGATCCTTAAAGGGTGTTTTTTTAGTTGCTCTGGCAGAAGTGCTACACGCACAGGCAGCCTTTGGACGATTTTGATCCAGTTACCTGAAAGGTTTTGCGGGGGGAGCAGGGAAAAAGCATTGCCGGCGCCACCTGGAAGGCCGACAATAGTTCCATCAAAAATGACATCATCACCATAGAGATCTGCCGTGATCTCTACTTTTTGTCCGATTCTCATACGCTTCATCTGCGTTTCTTTGTAGTTGGCATTGACCCAGATCTGATCGAGCGGTATCACGCTCATAAGAGGAGTTCCAGATTCTATCCACATCCCTACTTGTATTGTTCGCTGGGCGGCAAGTCCCTCTACCGGAGAATAGATCTTGCATCTGTATAACTTCACCCATGCATCACGCACTTTATCGGCAGCGGCAAGAACGAGAGGATGATTTGTTATACAGGTATTTTGTACGCCAGCAAGTGCCTTGTCATACAGGATCTCTGTCATCTGTAGAGAGAAAAAATTGGAGCGAAGAGCGGCTATTGCATGTTCAAAATCCTCAAGAGATAAACCACCAGCTTCTATCACGTTCTGCATGTGATCATAATCCTGGGCGGCCCTTATAAAGTCTGCTTTTTTCATTTCGATCTCAGCTCTATACGCAAATACCGTGTGGAACATCTGACACACCTGACGTACGACATTTGCTAATTGCTCTTTAGAGCTATCAAGACCGATTTTCGCATCTGTTTCATCGAGCTCGACAATCAGCTGCCCTTGTTTTACTAAAAAGGTGTCATCAGTATGGATCGCTTTTAAAAATCCGGAGTGTAATGGCGTAATATAGACTTGGTTGCCCTCAACGTAGGCATCGTTGGTATATTCCTTATAGCGCCACACAATAAACCAATATAGAAGAGCTCCGATGGTGATAAGGAGGGTGACAAAGAGGTAAATAAAAAGGGGCGTACGTTTATTTTTAAATTCCATCGTCCTCCTTTTTAATCGGCAGGTAGTCAGAGGTGTAGCCACCACCGAGGGATTTAATAAGTTTAATGGACGCTAGATACTGATTATAGAGCAAATCGACATCTTCAAGCTCCTTTTCAATCAGCTGCAAACGGCTGGCATATACAGCGAGCTTATTATCTAGCCCTTTAGCATTTCTTAAAGTGATCAGTTCATATAGTGAGGAGGCCTGCTCTACGATATTTTCTTGCAGGTATTTTTTTTGGTATACCGACTGGGCAAAGACCATGAGGTCAGCGACCTCTTTTGTGCTTTGCAAGATCTTTTCGTTGTACTCATATACGGCCTGATCAAAAGAGGCTTTTTTAGCTCGGATATTGGCTCTGATAGAACCTGCTGTAAAGACCGGAAGGTGTATGGCCGGACTTAAGTTGAAGGTCTCACTTGCGGCTTTAAAAAGGTTGGCAAAGCCAAAGCTTTCAAGGCCTGCAAGGCCGATCAGGTTGATGTTGGGATAAAAATCAGCTTTTGCAGCTCCGACGTCCGCACCTAATGCCTCAACCTTCCAAATTTGCGCCATCAGATCAGGGCGCCTGGCAAGGAGATCTAAAGAAAGAGTGGTTGGCAGTGTCAGATAGCGGGGCAGGGTTTTAAGTGCTGTATCAATGTTTAGCTGAGCATCAGGGCCACGACCCACTAAGATATTGAGGAGGTGTATATCTATTTGAACCTCTTCTTCGATCGATACTAGGCGCTTGTCAGTATTCAGTAGGTCTTCATCACCTCTTAAGGGAACGAGCTTTGAAAATATGGCTCTATCCAGCATGAGCACTTGGAGATTAAAAATCTCATTTTGTGTGTCGTTAAGCTCTTTAAGAAGATCTCTTTTTAGCAGGTTTGTTTTTAGCGCAAAGTAGCTTTGAGCAACCATAGTGGTGGTTATTAGCTCAACTTCCGCGGCCTCAGCAACATCTGCCTTGGCCCGTCCAAGAGCTGCTCTAAATAGATTGAGATTTTTGCTCCAAAAATCAAATTCATAGGTAAAAGATAGAGATAGATCCAGAAGGTTGCCACTGATGGGGACCTTGGGATTGAGACCTCTATCCAGTCCATTATGGCTTAAATATTGCCAAGATTCATTGTAATCAAAAAACAGCAGGGGAAAGAGGTTTGATCTAACAACTTTAGCATTTTGTTTAGCTAGCTCGACCCTTCTTTGTATCGCTTGGATAGAGGGGTTTTTTTCGAGCGCTTCATCGATAAGGCTTGAGAGCTTATCATCTTCAAATATCTCCCACCAGTCTTTATCCGGCCATGCTCCTTCTTCAAAAAAACCGCTGCTAAGACTCTGTTTTACAGACGTATCTACAGAGGGGAGCTCTAGCACATTTTGTGACATCTCTTGTTTAGACATAGATAAACAAGAGGACAAGACGAGCAAGGACAGGTAGATCCAGTTTTTATAAAATAAAGACATCAGTTTGTTTTGTTTGTAATTCTATATCCTCTTAGTAAATTATTTTCTTTAAATTAGCAATGGGTAGTTTTACTGATGCGGGTTTTAAATTTATTTTTACTGTTATTTAGGTGTTTTTTTGTTTAATTTGCGGTTATATTGGCTTGATCGATGCGAATTGTTGTAATTAAGGTGTTGTTAAATGTTATTTAATTATATAATATAATATGATTAAATATTTAAAATTATATTACTCCTGGAATTTATTATGACAAATTTTACATGCCCTATCGGGTCAAATCCTTTTGACGCAGCAGCTCCATTAATGCCTATGACTCTGGCAGCACCGATTGGCGATTCGGTTCCTTCTGTAGGACTAGTAGTGGAGCAAGTGGCTCGCGCAGTTTTTCCAGTTATAGCCGCAATAGCGGCTCCCTATGTGGCAGCAAGACTGCCCCAAGCTATCCAAGCAGGGACTCAGATGATGATGAATGGGATAGCAATACCGGTAAGAGGATTTAATGATCTAAGAGATTCTTGGAATCAATATCGGAGAGGGGTAAATGTTATCCAGGCTGCTGAGAAGGGCAATACAGATCTAGTAACATCACTCCTTGCCAGCGGACAAATTTCGGATAAAGATCGAGGCCTGGCAATTATTGCTGCAGAGCTTCACTTTCTAGACGCGGGGATCATAACAGCACTCCTTGCCAGCGGACAAATTTCAAATGAGGATCGAGGCCTGGCTACTAAGTATGCAGCCACCCTTGGAAATGTAGAAATGTTAAGATCTCTCCTTGCCAGCGGAGAAATTTCAAATGAAGATCGAGGATCGGCTCTTGTAGAAGCTGTTAAGACTTTGCAGGCACAGCACGGAAGCACTGCAGCCTTATATCCAGCGTACGCAGAGATCGTAACCATGCTCTTAGCAAGTGGACAAATTTCAAATGAGGATCGAGGTGTGGCAACTGATTGGGCCGCTAATGGTGGTATCGGAAACCTCTTTAATGGATATGCAGGTCGGATTGTCCACGTAGGAATTGTAACATCGCTCCTTACAAGCGGAGAAATTTCAGAGGAGCACCGTGGCCGGGCTGTTGTGGGTGCAGCAAGAAGTAATCACGAGGGAATGGTAACATTGCTCCTTAATGGACTGCTCCCAGGATGTGGACCTATTGACCAGTATCATCGAGGATGTGCTGTTGACCAAGCAGCTAGGTCTGGAAACATTGATATGGTAACAAGGCTCCTTGATCAGAGATACCCCATTACAGACGAAGTTCGCGGTGATGCCGCTTGTCATATAGCATATTGGGGAGGGGATCGAAGGATTCTACAATTGCTCCTTGCTAGTGGAGGAGTCTCCTTTTCCACCCAGAGCGATCGCGTGAGAGCTGCTACGAGTGCAGCTAAGCATGGATACGATGAATTCCTGAAATTGATCCTTGCCAGTGGACCTCTTCATCCGGAGGATTTTGGTATGGCTGTTCGGGAAGCCGCTTACAATAACCGTGAAGGATGCGTAAGGCTACTTCTTTCCTATGGTCTAATTCGTGAAGGAGATAGGATCATCGCGCGTGACTGGACTCCCTCACCTGCAATTAAAGCTCTTTTAGGAAATCAGCAAAATTGTCAAACGCTTTTTACGGAAGGGCAAAGGCTCAGAAATGACCGAAATTTAGTTCTTAATGATATTGAGCGGAATGCAGACGCAATTAGGGTAGCTATCCCAGGATTCAGAAATAACGCTGACTTTATTCTTGCAGCGGCGGCTCGAAATGGCCTAGTTCTTCGCTACATCCCAGAAGGTCTAAGAACTATAGAGGTACTCGCTGCAGCTGTTGGACAGAACCCAGCCGCTAGGCAATGGGTGCCAGAAGCTTTTACTGCTCGGGACTTGGCTGAGATAGCTACAAATCCCTCCTTGTTTCCGTTATTGCCTGAGGCAGAAATCACCTCTGAGAGAGCCCAGCGTGCTATAGAATTTAATCCTCTATTCTTAAGGTTTGTTCCTGCAGCTATTCAAGCAGGACTAGAGTTAGACATCTTAACGTCCGCGGTAAGGAAAAATCCAGCGGCACTTAATCTTATTGAACCTGTTTTATTAACAGAAGACATAGTCAATACTGTAATCCAAATGCCTATTGATCCTGCCAATGTAGCTCTGTTAGCGGCCCGGCCGGCAGCTTTAAGAAGCCTTGCTGATAAAGTGATTGATGGAACGATTAATCGCGAGACTGCGAGTGCTTGGATGCTCGGCTTAGCACAATACTTTTGTGATGATAAAGTTTTTATGATTTTTGCAATTACACATTGTGGGATAGAGCTTTCTGTTGCAAGTGGGAGATTAAAAGATGATGAAGATGTGGTTCTTGCCGCTATAAGAATCGTTAGATCTGATTGGAATGATGCCTCAGCGAGACTTAAGGCTCATCCAACTCCTGCGATACTGCAATTATTAGCATGAGTTCCTGAAGAATAAATGTCACTCTAATGAGTTCGCTATATTGCAGTCTTTATTTGCTAGTAATTATTCTATGTGTTTTACTGTGGAGGATTATTCTGGCAAGATGCGAAATAAATTTGATATTATAAATCATATTTTTATAAATTAAATGCTTTAATAATTGATGTATTCATTCACAGGATTTTATGACGCCAATAAATTCTTCCGCTTCTAGGTATAGGATGACTCAGGTTGTTCCTGAGATGCCTTCAGCACCAAGCCTACCATTAACAGTGATCGAAAGGATAGCTGACTTAAGTTTTGATCGGGCTGATGCAGCTTCCCGTATATCTTTAAAAGGGGTATCGAAAGATTTTAGGGATCTAGATATCACTTCAATAAGGCGGCAGCAGTGGGAAATGCTACTTGCCGCTCCTCAGAGTGGTATTGTCGATATTGCCGCTGAAATGCGCTATATAGAAAGCACCTTTGTGCAAAACCCTTTAGATTCCATCGATCGATATACCCACCTTTTTAGAAGACTTATGAGTGTATTTCATACTTTGGGCGTCCCTATGGAAAGGGGAGCTGTACTTAAAACGAGCCCTGCAGATTATAGAGAACTTCAAAGTAGTCTACAGAGCCAGCAGCTTAAGTTATGCTGGCCAGAGATGAAAAGAAAGATATCGATCCATCTTGGGTGCTATAGATGCTTTTATAGAATACCGGAGGGTGATGCTGACGCATCAACTATCCGCAGTTTTTTAGAAAAAGACAGTGTTAGAAAAGCGATTCTTTCGGTAGATAATTTACAGTTAGATAATCTAGGTCTTGTGTCCTTGCCTAAAGAAATGCTCCTTTTTAGCAACCTCAAAGTTTTAAATTTACTCGGCAACCAATTTCTATCTTTGCCAACACAAAGTTTTATTAAAAGAATTGTTGATCCAGCAATACCTTATGTATTTAATCAAGTGCCTGCATTTCCCCGCCTAGAAACGCTAGCAATAAGTTCTATAGATAGATTTCCAAGCTTACCCTTCCGTGGGGTTACAGCAATTCCTTCGATGAATGTATTTCCGAGTTTAACTTATGTAAAATTCGATATACCGACACTTACCACTCTATCTTCAATAGAGTGGCTAAGACAGGATGGAAGGGGGGCTCATGAGGGCTTAACAATCTCTCTAACAGGATCCAAGGTCTATGAGTATATGATGGATAAGGAATATCGCCCTATTGCAGGTGATGAAATCATATACAGTATGATTGATCATCTAAGAAATTACCGTCCAACCTCACCACTAGGACAGCTATATCATACGATGCTTTACACAGATGCTACCATATTGGATCTCCAAGGACTTATAGACCTCCTTCCTGAAGGGGATAGAAATTTGATTTACCTTTCGATTTGGAAATATTCTCCGATCGATTCTGCATTAGAACCTAACCCGATAAATTGGGGACGGGAACATTGTTTTACCGATGAGCATCTACTGAGAAAATGTATTGGCTTATCCATACAAGAAAAGTTTATGCAAATACAGCATAGAGATCGTGATAGAAGGCTTGGCCTTCTAAATCGGGTATACCAAAATTTATGGGATCAATATCATCATAGAGAACCAGTCTTCGAGGAAATGTGGGCTAGGCAAGCTAGATTTAACAATTTTGCAAGACTTGCAGATGCTATGTCTACTATAGATATAGGCGAGATAGAATATCTTGTTTTTGACAATCATTGGCGGCGCTAATAGAGATAAAGGGCTGCCATTTCTGGCGGCACTTTCAATATACTTCTTGGTTTATTCTTATAGGTCAAATTCGAAAAGCTGTGTTGTATTTTAGCCGATCTTAATTTAAGATGTTTCGGTTAATTCTTAAAAGGTTTTATGAATCCTATAAATTCTTATTCTTTAATGTATCAGAAATTAAAAGATACATGCGATCAGGTTGCTCCTCGTAGGTTTCCACTGCATAAACTTCCTATAAGTGTGATTGAACAAATTGCAGACTTTAGTTTTGCTCCGACCGATGCAGCCTCACTTTTGTCTTTAAAGGCTTTGTCGAAAGATTTTAGGGATCTAGATCTTACTTTTACAAGGAAGAGGCAGTGGGAAGCGTTACTTACTGCTCCAGTTTTTGGAATTGTCGATATTCCTTCTGAGATGCGTCACATAGAAAGAACCTATGTGCATAACCCCCTAAATAGCACCAATCGATATATTCAATATTTTAGAAGGCTTACTAGTGTATTTCGCCTTTTAGGTGCTCGTGTAGACAGGGGAGAGCCCCTTAAAACTTCCCCGGCCGATTATATCTCTCTTCAAAATTCTCTAGAAAATGTTCAGCTTCAGAAATGTTGGCCAGAGATGAAAGAAGCTATATCTTACAGCTTTGGATGCAGTGCAATTTTTTATAAAGTCCCCCATGATGATGCGGATGCCGAATCTATCCGCAGTTTTTTGGGCAAAGAGAGTATTAAAAGGCTAATTCTTTCTGTTCGAAGTTTACGCTTAACTAACCGGGATCTTGTATCTCTACCTAAAGAAATTACCCTTTTTAGCAGCCTTAGACAGTTGGTTTTATCAAGCAACCAGTTTCTGTCTTTACCCTCACATGCTTTTGTTAAAAGAATAAGAGATCCAGTTACACCCTATGTATTTAATGAGGTGCCTGCTTTTCCCTATTTACAGAGGCTGCATAGATGTTCTTATAATATTTTTTCTGGTTCTTCCTTTCGTGAGGTCAGAGCCGTCCCTTCATTGAATGTGTTTCCAATGTTAACTCAGCTAGTATTGGGTATGCAGGCTCTTACATCTCTTTCTTCCATAGAGGGGATAGAGGAGATAAGGCAGGATGGAAGGACATCCCGTCAGAGATTACTAATCCATCTAATAGGATCTAAGGTCAATGAGTATATGATGGATAGTGGATACCGCCTAGGGTTTGTAGGAATCAATTATAATACAATTTATCATTTAAGAAGTTACACCCCTATCTCTCCATTGGGTCAGCTATATCATACAATGCTTTATACAGAGGCCATGATGTTTGAGTTAGAAGGACTTGTAGACCTCCTTCCGGACGGTGATAAGAACTTGCTTTATTATTCTATTTGGAAGCATTCTAGTCATAGGTGGAAATCTTCGAAGGCTATTGATTGGGGACGAAGTCATTGTTTTACCGATGAGCATTTATTTAGAAAATGTATTGGCTTATCTATACTTGAAAAGTTTATGCAGATACGGCATATAGATCGGGATATGACCCTTGGCCTTGTAAATCGGGTATACCAAAATTTATGGGATCAATATCGTCATAGAATGCCAGTCTTCGAGCAAGAGTGGGCCTCACAGAATATATTTAAAGATTTTGCTAGACTTGCAGATTCGATGTCTGCCATCGATGTAAATAGTATAAAAGAAATTAACTTTTACCCCCTGTTGCAGGTCTGGTAGACCTCCTTCCTGACGGTGATAAGAACTTGCTTTATTATTCTATTTGGAAGCATTCCAGTCATAGGTGGAAATCTCCGAAGGCTATTGATTGGGGACGAAGTCATTGTTTTACCGATGAACATTTATTTAGAAAATGTATTGGCTTATCTATACATGAAAAGTTTATGCAAATACTGCATATAGATCGGGATAGGACCCTTGGCCTTTTAAATCGGGTATACCAAAATTTATGGGATCAATATCGTCATAGAAGGCCAGTCATCGATGCAATGTGAATTAGGCAAGTTAGATTTAATAATTTTGCAAGGCTTGCAGATGCGATGTCTACTATAGATATAGGTGAGATAGAATATCTTGTTTTTGACAATCATTGGCGGCGCTAATAGAGATAAAGTGCCGCTATTTCTAGCGGCATTTTTAATATACTTCTTGGTTTATTCTTATAGGTCAAATTCGAAAAGCTGTGTTGTATTTTAGCCGATCTTAATTTAAGATGTTTCGGTTAATTCTTAAAAGGTTTTATGAATCCTATAAATTCTTCCTCTATAAGGTATCAGAGATTACAAGATACGAGGGATCAGGTTGATCTTGAGAGCTCTTCGCTCCAGAGTCTTCCATTGAGCGTAATAGAGAGGATTGCAAACTTTAGCTATGCCCCCGCTGATGCAGATTCCCGTATATCTTTAAAAGCCCTATCGACATATTTTAGGGATCTAGATCTGACTCCAGTAAGGAGGCGGCAATGGGAAACTTTACTAGCTGCTTCTGTTAGTGGTATTATTGATATTCCTTCTGAAATGCGTCATATAGAAAGGACGTATGTACACAATCCTTTAAATTCCACCAATCAATATACCCAATATTTTAGAAGACTTAGGAGTGTATTTCACCACGTACATCTTTGGGGGAATTGGATGGGGCCCCTTGATACCACCCCGGCTGATTATGCATTACTTCAAGCCTCTCTAGAGGATCGACAGCTCGAAAAATGTTGGCGAGAGATGAAAGAACAGATATCTAAAGAGCTCTGGTTTTTTGGATATTTTTATTGGATGCCTGGAGATGAAGCCGATGCCCAGACGATCCGCACTTTTTTGGAAAAAGGGGATGTTAGAAGGGCGATTCTTTCTGTTAGATGTTTGGCTTTAAATAACCTGGCTCTTCTATCTATACCTAAAGAAGTTACTCTTTTTACAAATCTAAAAGAGCTCATTTTATCGCACAATCAGTTTCTTTCTTTGCCTACATATAGTTTTGTGAAAAGAATGAGCGATCCAGAGCTGCCATTTGTTTATAATCAAGTACCAGCATTTCCCCATTTAGAGAGGTTAGAGATAGGTTCTTACAACATGCTTTCTGCCTCTCCCTTTCGTGAGGTCAGAGCCCTTCCTTCAATCAAGGTGTTTCCAAGATTAACTCATATATCATTCGATATACAAGGTCTTAGATCTCTAGCTTCCATAGAAAAGAGGGCAGAAGGGAGTAGACCCATTTCGAATTTAACAATTTCTCTTAAAGGATCTAAGGTCTATCAGTATATGATGGATAAGGAATACCATCCTCAGGGAACCTATCAAATCAATTACGATATAATTTATCGTTTAAAAAAGTATATTCCGACATCACCACTCGGTCAGCTATACCATCAGATGCTTTATACAGAGGCTACGATGATAGGGTTGAAAGAACTCGTAGAGCTCCTTCCTGAGAGGGATAGGAACTTATTGTACTATTGTATTTGGAAATATTCTTTCCCTTATTCTAGGAGAGGTTCACGACCTATTGATTGGGGACGGGAGCATTGTTTTACTGATGAGCATCTATTTAAAAGATGTATCGGCTTATGTATACAAGAAAAGTTTATGCAAATACTGCATATAGATCGGGAATGGAACTTTGGGGTTGTAAATTATGTATACCAAAATATATGGGAGAAATTTCAGCGGACAGATAGTTTCTTTGATGAAAGGTGGGCCTTAGAGAATAGATTTAATAATTTTGCAAGGCTTGCAGATGCGATGTCTACCATTGGTCTAAATAGGATACAACCACTCACCCATTACAATCATTGGATTCAGTAAAGAAATAAGAGCCGCTATTTCTAGCGGCCCTTGACTCGATTAGGCTTGGTTGATTCCCAAAAGCTCAACTTCAAAAAGAAGCGTTGTATTTGGACCAATCTCTGGGCCGTAGCCTTGCTCACCATAGGCGAGGTAAGAGGGAACAAATAACTGCCATTTGTCACCAATTTGCATCAGTTGAAGAGCTTCTGACCATCCTGCAATGAGTCTATTCAGAGGAAATGTTGCGGGCTCGCCTCTTTCAATAGAGCTATCAAAAACTTTTCCGTCGATTAAGAATCCTTTATAATGGATTGTGACAGTATCAAAGAGGGTCGGTTTTGCGCCCGATCCCGATTTCAGTGCTTTATACTGGAGGCCACTGGCGAGGGCTACAACGCCATCTTTTTGCTTGTTTAAGGCAAGGAAGGAATCACCCTGTTTTTTGTTGTTTTCAGCCAGTTGTGAAACATATTGTTTTTGCTGGTTTTCTACCTGGCTTCTTAAAGCGTTCAAGATAGAGTGGATCTCTTCTTGCGCAAGCTTTGGGGAAGAAGCAGATAGGCCGTCCTGGAAGCCTTCGTGGAGGAGATCAAAATCGATATCCGCAAATTGCTGTTTTAAATTTTTGCCGGTTTCTAGACCGATGCAGTAGCTAACTTTTTCTTTATTTGTTTTCATTTTGGCTCCTATTGAATGTGGCTAAAAGGCTTATAAAGGATTTGTATTTTACCCTTCAAGAAGATTATTGATCCTCACTCCAAGAGGGTTTTTCTTAAGTATTTCAGTGTAAGGGCGATCAAATCTCTTTGGGATTATCAGCGCCCATGCTAAAATAGACGATCAACTAAACCTCGAGGAAGCCTCTATGTCATGGGTAGCAAAATCCGATTCAAATCTCTTAGACGCTCTTGTGGAGCTCGCTCCCGATAGTTCAAAAAATTCCTTACGCTCCTGGATCAAGCAAGGAAGGATCGATGTAGAAGGACGGATGGTTAAAAATCCAACGGTTGACGTGAAGAAGGGCTCTACGATTTCTCTTGGATCAAAAAAACAGTTTATCAACTTCAGTATCGAAATCCTCCACGAAGATAAATCCCTTATAGTGATTCATAAGCCAGAGGGAATACTCAGCGTTGGTACAGACTACTCTCCTCATAAAAATGCGCATGGATTTATCAAAAGAAGATCTCCTGGGAAAAATGTCTATCCAGTGCACAGACTCGATAGAGAAACTTCGGGTGTGATGATGTTTGCCTATACGGAAGAGGCTAAGGAGCATTTGAAGAAGCAGTTCGAAGAGCATTCTATCCAAAGAGAATATACAGCCATTGTCGAAGGGACCCTTAAAGAAAATTCAGGTACTTGGAGAAGTTTTCTTGTCGAAGATGCTGCCTATTTTGTCAGAAGCACAAGTCAACATGATATGGGAAAAGAAGCGATCACTCACTACTCGACCATCCAGAAAAGCAAATGTACGACAACTCTCAAGCTGACCCTTGAAACCGGTAAAAAGAACCAAATACGAGTTCACTGCTCAGAAGCTGGTCATCCGGTTCTCGGCGATGAAAAATACGGCTCTCGCTGCCTCAATGCTCCAAGAGTATATTTGCATGCTACACTGCTCGGATTTATCCATCCGGATACAGGGCGACCTATGCTTTTTGAGAGGAAGCCCTCTCCAGATTTTCTCGCGGGAGCGCGCAAAAAGGTTCCTATAGATCCTCTATCTCAACTGTATAGTTAAGTTATGTTCAGGCAACGGTTTTTAATAGATTCCCAAAGAACTAGTTGCCTATACCTTAACTCTGAGTGCATCACGAATCGTATACACACCATTTGCTGAAACACCCACCCCTCCATCTTCATATTCAAAAGGACAGGGGGAGGAGAGTGATTGTAAAGAGGCTAGCTCTCCTGCTTTAGGAAGGTCTGGATTATGGGTATAGAGCTCTATACCCAAATCTCTAGCTCTTTGTATGGCGAGTTCATTTAATGCGTCTTCTTGATCCTTAGGACAGGGACTCGGATAGATCCTTTCCAAAAATAAAGAGGGAATCAATTTGCCTCCTTCTTCACGAAGGAGCAGCTTCAAAAGAGCTCTTGATACAATTTTACCTGTCTGTTTGTCTCTTACAGCGGCCATCTGTATCTTACCATCCAAACAATACGCCAGAAGACATTTGTTTTTATCTAAATCTCCATCGATGCTCTGGCAACTGCCGAGAACCTCGCTGCCTGATAAAAATAGATCTTGCCAGTTATCGGTAAGTAAAACTTCAAAAGTGATCTCTTTTTGCTTCACAGAAAGAAGCTGTATCCTGTCATCTATGTCTCTTTTCCATTGACTACCGCTGATCATTGGGTCCTTGGCTACGAGCGTTTGCAGTTGTACTAATACGCTGATTGTCTCGCCCAAAGAGATCTCTTTTTTGCAAAGACGTAAGATTAGCTTCTGCATCTCTGTATAGGAACTTTCAGGGCTCAGAGTTGATACGAGGCTCTCTGCATCCACGAACATGCTTTCATCGCTTAAGAATGAGGTAATCTCAAGAGGGAGAGTGCCTGCCGAATCAAAATGTCTATCTGTGATAAGTTTTTGTTTTAGCCATTGATACGAATCTCTTTCCTGTAAAGGGCTCGCCTCCACAGCAGCCTGCGCTGCAACTCCTGCTGGAGCTCGCCCTCCTACTTCTCTAACATAGTTCAATTCTTTTGCAGGAGGTAAGAGTTGCCAGACGCTCCAAAGCGTTGGAAAGTTTTTTTGAATCATTTCTAAGTGAGAGCTTAAAGACGCATCGTATCTCTCACTCGGAAAAGAACCATTAAGCACACTCGTTATAAAGCGGCTCAGCTCTTTGTTTAGTCCTGCATGTTCGAGTGATCGGATCCGTCTGGCATATAATTCAAGGGCTAGGGGTCTGCGCTGGGCGGCTCCTAACTCTAAATACTTTGCTTGCAAAAGAGCGTTAAGTGTTGGATCTATAGCCTCTTTACCAAACAAAGCTATTTTAGCCTGATCCATAGCGGTGTTTTCTAATGCTTCAAAAGTGATTTCTCCTCTAAAGGAGTCTGGTAGAACCTTTGAGAAAAATCCCATTTCACATAATAATTGCAGATATTTCAAGCTTTTTTCAAAATGTGCTGCGTCTGCTTTCGTTGGATTTGCTCTGCATATTTCTGTAAAAAGATGAAGCTTATCCTTAGGAGATAAAGGAGATGAGTCTAGAGCCTTGAGCGTAGTAAGGCATGCGATATTAAGTCCTGTCTTTGCATCTTTTATTTGAGTTTGATTCGCTTGGATAGCACCTCGAATCATAGACTTAGCTGCATCAAAATCATCATCTATTATACCTTGGGACCAAGATGCAAGAGCTAATAGGATCGGCCTTGCATATTCGAACCCTATATGTTCTTTTTTGGTTCCTCCTGCTTGCATTAGAGAATTATAATGTATAAGTAGATGAGTATTACGGGTTACTTTAGGAAGAATAGAGGTCAAATAGATTTGAAGGGGTCGGCTTCGCAGGGCAATAAGTTTTTCTAAGGTAGATTGAGCTATAATGTCTACCCCTGCAGGAGCTCCATCCGCTCCTGGAGCTCCTAAACGGTTACTCTCTGTTGCCACATAAAGGGCCATAAGATAATGCAGACGGTAGTTTAGTTTTAGGGGACTATCTTCCCCAGCTTTCTCGCTTGCGGCCTTCTCCTTTTCTAGTAAAGCTAGTATTGGACTTCC
>JAPLSW010000048.1:16732-37876 GCA_026398435.1 Chlamydiota bacterium
AAACTCAGAAACGTCTCTCTGAAGATTCTTATCCAAAATTTGGTAGGAGCTGGGTGCTTGTAAAAGCAAGTGCATCGACCCTAAAATGAGAAGGCTAGCTATAACATCTGCAGATTCTATCCTGAAGGAATCGATATAATATGCCAGTGATTTAGGATCATTCTGGGCGATAATTGTGGCGAGATTGATGAGAGCTTCTTGATTTTTAGAATCTATTCCAAAATTTTTGATACTAGATGCCAGTGATCCAGGAGCATTCTGGGCGATGATTGTCGCGAGATTGATGAGCTCTTCTTGATTATGAGAATCTATTCCGAAATTTTGGATATACATTGCCAGTAATTGAGGAGCCTTCTGGGCGATGATTGTCGCCAAATTGATGAGAGCTTCTTGATTATGAAAATCTATTCCGAAATTTCGGATATACATTGCCAGTGATTGAGGAGCATTCTGAGCGACGATTTTCGCAAGATTAACGATAGCTGCTTGATTTTGAGGATCTATTCTGAAATATTTTATATGAACTGCCAGTAATTGAGGCTCATTCTGGGCGATGATTTTTGCAAGATTAACGAGATCTTCTTGATTCTGAGGATCTATTCCGAAAGATTTGATATACTTTGCCACTAAATGTGGCACTTTCTGGGCGATGATGTTGGCGAGCTTGATGCGAGTGGCTTGATTCCGAGGATCTATTCCGAAATATTCGATATAAGGTGCCAGTGCTCTAGGCTCATTCTGGGCGATGATTGTGGCGAGATAGCCACGAGCATCTTGATTCTGAGGATCTATTTTAAAATTATTGAATTTCTGTGCCAGGAATTCAGGAGCATTCTGGGCGATGATTGTGGCGAGATTGATGAGAGCGTCTTGATTCTGAGGATCTATTCCGAAATCTTGGATATAATATGCCAGTGATTCAGGATCATTCTGGGCTACGATTTTCGCGAGATTAATGAGAGCTTCTTGATTCTCAGGTTCTATTCCGAATTTATCAATAAGAATTACTAATAAGCTAGGATTGTTTTTGGCCATAAATTCTGCGAGCTCAATGCGAGCTGATTGATTCCAAGTTTTTATATCTAAGTATTCTAAAGGAAAATCTGACTGCCGTAGGTCTTCTAATGCAGGATATTGGAATTGTAGGCAAAGAGCTTTTGCAAACTCTAGTATTACTGTTTGTTTTTCTCCAGCATCCCCCTCTTTTTCAATTACTTGATGAAATATTTCCTCGGCATCCCTCTGCAAAGTAGAAAAAGATGACCTCATTTCATTTAGTAAAGAAGGATGTTCTTCAAAAAAAAGAGCTGGATCAGCCTCAAAAAGAGCTTTTTTATCGTGTCCATTTATCTTTTCCACATACCAACTAAACAGACCAGAAGAGCTGCATTCTTGTAAAAGGCCAAGTAGGTCTGATATAGAAGAACCGCTAGTATGACAACGCTCAATTGTATCTAGGTCGGTAAGTATAGAAGCCCTTTGTTCAAGTCTTTCTAAAAGTACTTCCACGATATTCTCATGTTTATCGTTTTGTATTTGCAATAATAGAGAGGGGTTCTCTCGAATTTGGTTTTTTGCATGATCCGGTTCTAGGCTAAGAGCTTTGCCTACATGATCAGCCAGAAAATTCATGCTTTCTTCATCCAAATTCAAAGAGCGGAATTCCCGATCAATATGTGACTTAGAAAGGGACCCTTCCTCTAAATGCAAAAGGAATAGAGCTACATTTGTACAATGGTTTTTTTTGGTTTCAGGAGGGGATGGAGGATTACCTGAGCACTTTTTGAAAACACTTATGATATTGCTGGCTGTGGTAGCTATTTCCGTTGATATCCTGCTAGGGTCAATTCCTGGTGTTCTTTTGATCGAGTGAAAGTACAGCCCTGTCCTGATTAAACAATCTGTCATTAGTTCTTGTCTCGATTTCGCGGATGCAAAATCTGGTGGATTGTGGCAGGAGGAGACTTGCGGTAAATGACCTGATGGGAGTGGGATCATGAAAGAAAACCTTATAGTAGCTTTCTCTAAGCTCTATTTGATTTAGAGTTTTTAGTCAAAAAAATAAGAATGAATTCAAATGTTTGTTATAAAGCAAGTTAGACTGAACTTTCGCTTTAAGCTAATTAGCCAGGCTCCTTGCCATTTTTTTTTTTTTATAGAAGTGGAAGGGGAGCATAGCATACCAGTAGCATCTTCCTAAAATCCCTCAATGAGTACCCTAGGAATTTTCTCTTCCAGGCAAAATCAGTCAATCCTTTGAGTAGACGAAAGTCTGCTCATTGAGATAGGGGAATACCTCCTTCTCGGGCTTTGTTGGTGAGACTCCAACACAGGAACCGTCGATAACACTGCTTGATCGACGTACTATACTTATCTATGAAATGTGTAGATTTGTCTAGTTATTTAGAAGCGACAAAGACCTAATGCCCTTGGTCCAAAAGTTGGTAGATAAGGCGCTTTTCGATAAAACCTATAGATCCTCTATCTCAACTGTATGGTTAAGATTATTCTCCGTCGGATCCTCTTATACTTTCGATGATATCAGCTAGAAGCATCACCACTTCTTCTTCTGATTTGTGATCTGTATCGATGGTAAAAGCCGGGATTTTTTCATAGAAAGGCTTTCTATGAGCATGCATATCTTCAAAAGATTTTACGGGATTTTTCGTGTCAATATAAGAGGGGAGCTCACCGGATAGCACTCTTTTTTTAAGCGTTTCCTTATCGGTTTTTAGATAGACGAGTGTCCCTGATTTTTGGAGATGCTCTACATTGCTCTCATCTAAGACAGCGCCGCCTCCGAGCGCTATAACAGTATTTTTAAGCTGCGCAAGAGAGTAGATCACCTGTTTTTCTAGTTCTCGAAGCAGGTGTATCCCGTGGTGGATAACGATCTGTTTGCAGGGGAGTGTTTGATGGTATCTCGAGGTAAAAAGAGCTTCGATCATTTGATCGGTATCTACATATTGCATATGCATCTTATGAGCCACTTTTAGCCCATAGTAAGTTTTTCCACATTTCTTATAGCCAAAGAGTATGAGATTCATTAAAAAGTTTTTCCAATTTCTAGATTTCCGAAATAGGATTGATAAGAAGATCCTAGCTCTGCTTGGCAGTCCACCGTAATATAGGGGTATTTTTTACTCCGTGGGACAAAGGAGATACTTACCTCAGCGCCCCCTAAATTCTGCATAGCAGAACTACCAATGGCTATAGGAAAGCTGGAGGCTGATGCTACAAAGGAGGTTGTCACTGAGTTAGTATCAAAAGGGGTTTGGTTGACATAGCTAAGCTTTTGCTCGAAGAGGAATGTCCCTTTAGATAAGCGCCACTCCTCGAAGAATCGCAGACCGGCTTCGCTTCGAAGCAAAGAAGAGTAGTGATTTTTCATAACAAGGTTGAGTCCTGAAACTCCTTTTTCGGTAAACTTATGCTGCCAGTTATTGACATAGTCAAACATCACAAAAGGCTCTAAAAAGAAGGTCTCTTTATTTCCTATTTCAAAAGGTGTTGCCACTTCAAAATGGGGAGATAAAATCCATCCGTGAGTATTGGCTGTAGATGTTGCAATAAAGAGGGTGTTTCTCTTGTTATAGAGCTGGTATAAGCCTCCCCAAACAGCAAAATTCATACTAAAATACTCGTGCTCATAAGCGCCGTAGATGTTTGCCATCTCCTCTTGGATAGAGCCATGGATCCCCGATCCATAACTTACGTAGTTATAACCGTAGCCTGCAGAAGCTCCGAATAACAGATCGGAATAGGAGTAATCATAGCCCAGTAAAAATCCTCCGATCGAGGAAGTATTAGAAGGGTTGCTTCCTTGCGATTTTTGGGTAACGTAATTACCAAAGGGAGCTACCCAAAGGTTACTTCCATTAGGAGCTTTATCTTCTATTTTCTCCCGTTGTTTATCAGGAGATAGATCATATTGTAAGCTTAGAAAGTCATCACCTTGATAAACGAGTAGATGAGGTTCTTGCGTGAGATCCTCTTTAGAGGGATCTTCTCCTAAGCTTAGAAAATCCTCATGTTCATAGGCTACTAGATATCTTTCCTGTGTCTCATCTTCATAGACCAAGAAATCAAGCCCTCCGGATTCTTTTCCCTTATGAGCACTTGTCTTCTTAGCAGAATAGACGGATTTTCTCGATGATCTATGCCTACTTTTCATATGAGTGTTTAATGAATAGATGGCCGCAAGCTGGGTATTGAAAGCTGCCCAATTTGATCCGATCGATTTAGGTACGACTGCATTTGGTACGGGCGCATTAAGAGGGGAAGGAGGAAAAGCCACGCTGGCAATGTTTCCTTCTATATTAGAGAGTACTAAGGGAGTTACTGCCCCATTGGGAGCTACTAGTGCGGCATAGAGATTACCATTATTACTGCCTCCGACAAAGCCTACTCCTGCCTCATTAATCGCAGCGCTACAGAGTTGTCCGGTTGTTACGTTAAGCTGTATAGTAGTTACTGCCCCTGTAGGTGAGACGAAGGCGGCATAGGCCGGAGTCCCTCCTTGACCGACACCAGCAATAAGCCCGGTTCCGGTATTATTGATGGCTACCCCCAAAATTATGCTAGAAGATGTTGGTAGTCCTTGGAGTACTATGGGTGTAGAGGAGCCAGACAAGACTACAGCTGCATAGGCGTTACGACTTGCGTCTTGACCACCGATGATCCCTGCGCCGGTCTGGTTGATTGCTACATCGTAAATCGCCCCCCCAACTAGAGAAAGAGTTATGGGATCTACAGTGGAGTCAGGTTTAACAAAGGCCGCGTAGGCTTGATTATTTCCAGGTGCCAGTCCCTCATCATACCCTCCGATTAGGCCTATACCATCATCATTGATCGATACTGAAAGGATATATCCATTTGGTACACCGAGGGTTAAAGGGGTAACATTATTGCCAGGACCTACCAACGCGGCGTAGGCAGCTCCAGTACCTGTGAATGGTGCATCAGAGATTTGTCCTCCAATAAGACCTGTCCCGGACTTATTGATAGCCGTGCCGAAAATAGCTCCATTTGCTCCGCTGAGGTTTAAGGGCGTTATGGTGGCACCAGGCCCTACGATGGCTGCATAAATAGAACCGGCCCCACCAAATAATACTAGAGGCCCTCCTCCAATAAGTCCTATGGCGGAGTTGTTGATCGCAGTACTATAGATGTATGTATTCACTCCAGTTAGTGTAACTGTTATAGGGGTTACAGTGCTGCCCGGTCCTACTAAAGCTGCATAGGCATAATAATTGGTGCCACTTGAAATGTCAGCTCCACCAATAAGGCCAATACCTGAAGTGTTGATTGAAACATCATGCGGAGTGAAAAAAAAAAGACCTCCAATGATCACTGTTGAAGGTAGAGTTGAAAGAGGCGTAAGGCTGCCATTTTCATCAACAAAAGCTGCGTAGCCAGAGGGGATTGTAGAGATGGGGTCTAAAATTTCATACCCTCCGATCAGCCCAAGACTGCTATCTGCATGGAGGGAGGTTGTTTCGCAGACGGCTAAAAGACTTAAAGCTAGTAACTCTATTCTAATTTTCAAGATGACCCAGGCGTTAAAAAAATCAATATAAATATGAAATTGCTATATTTCGTCAGGAAAGTCAATAGTATTTATTTTCATTGCGGTGGTCTTGAAAGAAGAAGAACGATTTAAAAAATCGTTCTTCTAGTAATGGTTTGAAAGGGGGAGAAACTTAGCTAGATATTTGCTCTTCTTTTGCGATCAAATTATTAACATCAAACTGCATTTCAAATTGGATAGGTCCGATATTTTTTGGAGGAAGAGATATCATGTCGATAGGTATGATGAAGTGCGTTGTTTCTAAAATATAGCCAGTCTCCGTTTTTTGGATCTGCCAAATCGTCTCGGCTGTCATCTCAGGGGATTTCAGGAAATCATCAGTGAGGATTGCCTCTATTTCACGAATAGACTGTGGAAGGGGTGGTAGCGCTGCAAATAGGTTACAAGATACTAAAACAAACGCAGCGACTGTCATACATTTTTTTAATTTTGAAAACTTTTTCATAGAAGCTCCTTTATTAAGAATCTATGAAGATTATGCTGTTAATTTGTGTATTAGTCAAATTAATTAGGCTTAATTTAAGAGATCGCATGCATAGAAAAAATTAGTATGAAATATTCTGTAAAGTAAAATTTTATTTTACCTTGCGTTCTTACCCATTTACTTCAGAAAAAGTGTCAGTCTTTAAAATTTCTTTTTCACCTTCTGATTTGGCGACGAGCACAGCGCAACAAGTGTCACTGAGTACGTTTACAGTCGTTCTGCACATGTCCAAAATCCTGTCAACTGCTAGGAATAACCCAATTCCTTCGATGGGCAGGCCAAAGGCCTTTAAGATCACAATAACGGCGACTAAACTTGCTGCAGGCACTCCAGCCACTCCCATAGAGGTGAACAGCGCTAGGAGGACAAAAACGATCTGTGAGCTAAGTGTTACCGTCACTCCGTATACTTGAGCGACAAATAGGGCGGCCACTATTTCATAGAGGGCGGAGCCTGACATGTTTAAAGAAGTGCCAAGAGGCACGACAAGGCTACATATTCTGTTGGAAACGCCAGCCCTTTTCTCCACGCAATCGATTGTGATGGGAAGAGTCGCAGAGGATGAGCTTGTAGAAAAGGCTGTTATTAGCGCTGGGGCGACGGCTCTAAAATGCCTTTTCGGGCTGACCTTACCTACATATTTTAGCAGTAGGGGGAGAACCACTAGACTAAATACAGCAAGTCCTCCAATGACACAGATAAAGAACAGCCCAAGAGACGCAAGGGACTCAAACCCGGTTGTAGCGGCAACTTTAGCCACAAGACAAAAGACTCCTAAGGGAAGGAACTTCATAATGAAATGGGTGATTTCAATCATGGTTTGAAAAATCCCTTGAAAGAAACTTTGGAGCTGCTGGGATTTTTCAGCATTGATTTTTGTCAGAGCAAATCCAAAGAGCAAACTAAAGAAAATAATAGCGAGCATCTCCCCTTGAGCGATAGCATCGAAAATGTTAGAGGGGATAACGGAAAGTATCAAGCTACCGATTGTTAGAGCACTACTGTGCTGAGCTAGTGTCTCATGGGCACCAGTTGCAGCCACTTGCTCCAGTTGGAGATGAAAGGACCCACCTTCTCCTGGACGGATGATATTTACAAAGAGCAGTCCTATAATTACGGCAGACAAGGTTGTGGTTACATAAAATCCAATGATTTTGGCACCGAGTCTTTTAAAAGAGGCATCACCGCCGATCCTTGCCATCCCAGTGATAATGGAAGATCCGACAAGTGGAACGACAATGAGGGTAAGAGCTTGTATGAATAGCTTTCCAAGTAGGTCATACATTGAATAGAAGGTAATGCCAAATACACCGGCTGTAGTTCCAGTTAGATTGCCTACGATAAAGGCCGCTACGATGGCCACGAGTACGGCCCACGGGGATTTTTTCTTTTTACTAGCCATTAATTTCCTTTTCGATGCTTAAAGTTTGCTCTTTTTAGAATTGCAGCAGTATCAATTGAATCATGCCAAATTGTGCAATTACTAAAAACATATTAGTAAAATAATAAAGGCAAGGCAGGTGATTTTAATGAATCTTGGTAATTCCTGCCATGTTTTTTTAAAGGCAGCCTATAGGTCTTTAAAATGCTGCGTGAATCCAGAAAGTGAAAGAGTCCCTCCAGACTGAATGATTAGGATGTTACCTGAGAGTTTTTCTTCTATAATAGTTTCTTTTGCTTCTAAAAAAAGTTTTGCATTGTACATGGGGTCTAGAAGAATCCCTTCCTCTCTTGCCATCTGAGTAATAAATTCCAAATGCTCTCGGCTGATACTACCAAAAGATTTTGCTTTTTTGGGTCTATGCATATGGAATTCTATCGGAGAGGCAGGTAGTCCAAAGAGGTCATTAAAATGCTTTTTACACTCTTCAAGCATCACAAAAAATTCCAGATCTCCACCGGCAACTTGTACGATATGGGCCGTTCCCTGAAATTTAAGGTAGCCAAGACCGATCAGTAAGGCCACGGCTGTAAATCCAGTTCCTGCATCGATGAAGATATGGGAAAATGTAAGGGAGTGCTCATTCTGGTTTCTAAGAATGTCCTCAGCTAAGGTTAAGGCTCCCGGTAGTGATTGCTTGGAGCTGGCTCCAAGCGGGACCCAGCTAAAGCGCTTTTGCAGTTTTTCTTCGTATAGGACTTTGATTTGATCGAACTCAAGATCCTCCTCTACCCAGACGATCTTGTCACTGGGAGTTCCAAGAAGGGTAAAAAAGAAGTTGCCTTGCACTTTCGTGTTTTTGTTGCCCTGAAGAAATAGAGTGTAGGGGATTTTATGTTCAGTAAGAAGAAGACTTAAAGCCAGCACATTATTAGAGCCCGGGCCTCCAACTATTGCCACTTCCCTCTGGCTTGAGGCTAGATAGGGGATAAGAGAGAGGTATTTTCGTAGCTTAATGCCCGTAGCTATGCTTCCTAGTTCATCTTCCCGTTTTACATATACTGTTGCAGTACCCGTTGCAAAAGAGGGGAGGGGATGGATACGGGACTGTCTCGGTAAGTTTGCTAGTGGATACAGTTTTAAAAGCTCATTCACGAAAAACTCCAAGATCCCATGAGGGTATTTTCTAAATATACAGAAGCTCTGTCACCTGGCAGTACTTTGCTTATCCCTTCCGGCGTGCCCGTCAGTACCATATCTCCCGGCCTTACCGGAAAGCGCTCCTTTAGATATTTTTTTATGTCATCGAGAGAAAATAGCATGGCAGAGGAGTTTCCCTTTTGCCTTAAGGTCCCATTTACCATGAGAGAGAAATCTATAGCCCCACTTTTTTTGTAAGGGTGCCAGAGGCCAAGGGGACAGGATTTCTTGAACGATTTGGCAAGTGTCCAAGGAAGTCCCTTTTCTTTACAGGCAGATTGGATATCACGCGCTGTTAGATCTAAAGCGATGGTTATATGGCTAAATTCTAAAGCATCATCGAAGAGGAAGGCTAATTCTACTTCGTATTCGATATTTGAAGAAAAGCGTGGTAGATCGATTATTTCTCCCGAGGGAACTAGGCAGTGAGATGATTTAAGAAATACCAGAGGCTCTGTTTCTAGAGGCTCAGAAAGTTCCTTTGCATGAAGTGAGTAATTCTTACCAATACACCAAATGCTTGTAGACATGCAGTTTTCCTCTTATGATGAAAACTGCAGTGTGGACAAAATCCGAGTGAAAAATCAAGTCTATTTCTCTGCCATTGCAGCTCTTAAGCTTATGAGGGCTGAAACGCTAATTTTTTCAGCTACAGCAGTTTCAAATCTAGGATCTTTTACGACAGCTATGAGGTTGCTTAATTTTACTAGCAAGACATCAATATTCATGTAGGGCAGATTTTCTGCTTTAATAAAACTAACGTGTTTTTCTAAATTTTCACCATCCATATGTAATCCTATAAATCGATCTTTTAGTACATAGAAAAGGCTTTCATATACAGACTTGTTATCAGGATCTATGACCTGAGGTCGTTTTTTACAACTTAAGGAGGGGATATGAGCTTTGGCTTTAAATAGGCAGGCAAGAAGTCCCCTTTGATATGCGCTTGGATCTTGCTCATCTCTAAGATCGTGCAATCGCATAAAGATACCCATACAACGGATTTTTTGCCGAAGGACCTCGGTATGCTTTTCAAGAGCTATAAATGGGGCAGCATCTGCCGTGATAGGATCTAGATGTAAAAGCGTTCTCATTCTTTTAAGGCACATGGAATCATCTAGGAGCCTAGTTAATTCTTTCTCGAGTCCAACGATGCGGACAGAACTAAACGTCCCCTGTATTTCTTCCCTAAGCCTTCCCTCATTAGCTAGAGCCCTTTTATAAATCTCCAGATACCTTGGCATTAAAGAGGGGGAGGATACGGGATATCTTGCCGTGGGGGCTATGATCACAGCTCCCCTAGATGATCTTCCAGTAACACTAGCGTAAGCGCTAGCCTCAGGTATTATAATACGGGGCTTCCATCCAACAGTTAGGACAGTCATATCAGCTCCTTGGGCTTGGTTTTTTGCACGTTTGGAGACTTAAGAACATGTGAAGGTTAATAAACTTAGGTAAAAAAACAAAGATAAATCTATTTTTTCTTGAAAACCTCAAGTAGCTAATAGACAGGTATTAACGGCAGAATTAAATTGTTTTGTGTGTTTTTAACAGTCAAGAAATTATAAAGATTAGTTGATGAAAACCAAGTTTTCTGTTAAAATATTTACTTTAAGCAGCATTACAGAGAAATAAACAATTTATGCAAAATATACCACAAGCAGCCAAGTCCATAGACAAAGTAAAGCGGATTATTACGGCAAAGACCCTGTCCACAGCATTGGCCGTGGAACCTGCCAAAAACAGCTCTACCTACAGACCGGTTAAGCTCCCTGGGCTTTCCCTTAAACACGTCTCTAGAAGAGAAGTTTCTACGAAAAAAAGCCGGCTACTTCCTAGCAAAACTCACCTTCTTGGATCTCTAGGGGATACGCTTCTTGCCAAAAAAGCCTTAGATACCTCAGATTTTTGCAGTGGAGAGCAACGGCTGCAGGCGATTCTGATTTCCTTAAGACAAAGGGATTTTGCTCAATTTTTACCCGGTAGATGCGCTCCTTGGCACTTTAAGGAACTGGCTCTTGCTAAAAATAAGCTTAAAAACATGAAAAAAAGCCCTAATCTCTTTAACTCTCACTCCTTTACTAACCTTTCATGGGAAGAAATTAGCCGTCAAAAAGAAGAGAGACAAGGGATTCAGCCTCGAGTTGTAAAGCAATTATCTAAATAGAGATTAGAAGTAGCTGCCTTAGGCCGAGCCCGAAGGTGGCAGAAAATTTGCTATCGCTGCATCGCTATATAGACTACCTAAAAGGGCAGGGGAGGCATTATCTCTTGAAGCAAATCCCCTAAGAACCTTGCCTCTTTCCTTTAGCCTTTCAATTACATTAGGGGTTAGGAATATATCAGGATCTAGTCCTTGGCTTTTAAGCCTCTCAACCGTTGCGGCAATATAAGCATCTATTTTTGTCTCTGTAAATTGCTCAGCGATAAATGCTTTTACTTCATGAGTTATTGCGTATCCGGCAAAGGGGTGCGTCTTCCATGCGTATTGTTTTTTTCGTATATTTTGGTCTGACCAACCGTCCGTTGTATTTTTATCTAAAAAGCAATTGGAATTGTCAATGGTGCGGATCTCTCCCTCTTTATTTACCATCCAGTTTCCTGCATGTCTATCTAGATTTCCTATGAGATAATCATAGGCTGTCATTTTTTGGAATAGCTCTACATTATTTAGTTTAGGGGGGGTAGCAAAGGTTGCCTTTGATGCATCGGTGAAACCATTGCACCAAGTTAAGAACAGTCCATCTACTTTCTTCTCTTTAACTCGTATACGCAAAGATCCAGGTGTCATATTTACCTCAAAATGCTGGCTAGCAACAGAGGAAGCAATATCGGCATAAATTGCAGGAAGGGTTCCTTCATTTCTACAAGAGTGAACTTGCCTGTTAATGTTAACTAGTCCTCTTACAATAAACCCTAACCTTCTAATTAAATTTGGAGATGAATCATCCATTGGCTTATAAAGTCCTAGTTTCTTACCAGTAACATCTCGTATGATGAAGGATTCTGTCGCTCCTCCAGCATTTTGTGAGGGAGTTACTCCAAGCCTTAAGGCAAGAGAGGCTTTCGCCATTCTACTTCTACATTTTAGATCGCTTGTAGCTGGTAGGTGCTCTATCACAGGTTTGCGTGTTTGAAGAGTTTCGCTGAGTTCGAGATCGAGTCCTTTAACGAGTCTAACCTCTTCTCGCATATTTCTTACGTCATCCGAGAGAATATTTTGGATCTCTTTTCTATCCTCTTTTTTAAGGCCTTTAAACAAATCGCTTCTATCGAAAAATTTGCTATCCAAAGAAGCCATTTTTCCCAAAATGAATTTTTTGAATGTTTTTGCTGTTAGAGCGCTAGCATCAGTTTCAGGGGTGATCATATGTTTGCTATAGCAACTTGCTACCTTGCCGATGAAGGTTTTTAGCTTTAGATCTTCCTCTTTATTTCCAAAAAAGAAGTAGTGGATTCTTTCGCCAAGGGGTTTTGTGACAAGATGCCCATCTTGACTCACTTTCAAAGAAGAAATAGTATTTGCCTCTAGCATAGCAATGTCGTTGAAGCACTTTGTTATTTTATCAGGATATGCCGGCACGGGGCTCTGCGGAGCCCTGGCTACCAGCGCTGTGTTATTATAAATTTTTAAGTATGCTTCTGATAAAGGAGTCATAATTCCTGTTTAAATAATGCATTTATTGATTTAATTATAACATATAATGCTATTTAATGTTAATAGTTAGAGTTTATTTAAAAAGTGCATTATTAATCTTGTTTAATTAAAGTTTATTTTGTGCGTGATCTCGCAAATGCTTATAAAGTTGAGCTAAATACGTAATCACTTTGTTTTCAGAGCTTTAAAATCAGACCGATTGCAAAAAAAAATTAAGCCTAGCGTTTTTGGCCTAATTTAGCATGGTTTTTGGGCATTATCGACAATTCTCACGCTATTTTTTATGATTTATTTTATCTTAAGTCATTGAAAATCAGTCTTGATAAACTTTGTAAGCAGTTGCTAAATCCTCTGAATTTCTTGGTTTTTTGACCTGAATTTTCTATTGAAAGCATCAATGGATAGTTTAAGAAATTTAATCAATGAATTCTGCTTGTGAAATGATTATAAAGTAAATTTTACACATAAAACAGAAGTCTAGTTATAGACTCATGTTGAATTATACTTATTATTATTTGTACAAAATTACCCAAAAATCATGAGGGCACCTACTAGGATCATAGCAAAAGCATAGATCTTTCTAAGGGTATTAGAAGGCATGCTATGAGCTAGCCTAGCTCCATAGGGAGCTGCAAAATATGATCCAATACTTAAGAGAAAAAAAGCGGGAAGGTAAATATACCCAAAAGATATACCCAGGCCTACATCTTGCAGTCCAAAGAATAAATAGAAGAGGGCTCCAAAAGAACTTATAAAAATAGAAATTGCAACAGATGTTCCAATCGCTTTTTTTGCATGGATTCTATACGCATTGAGAAGGGGAACGAGTAAAACACCACCACCTATCCCTAAGATATTTGAAATCCAGGCAATAATTGAGCTAAATATATTAAGCAGAGAAAATCCAGGAAGAGCTCTTTCCTTTACATGAGGGTTTAAGGGCCTTAAGTAATGAATTCCTAAAGCACCAGCAAAGATCCCAAAAACAATCTCGAGTATAACACCTGAAACATAGTGAGCGGTAAGTCCTCCAAGCATCGATCCTATAGCCACTCCAGGCAGCATCCTTTTAACTATGTTCCACATAACGGCATTTTTCAAATGGTGAGCTCTGGCAGCTGAGGAAGTATTAATCACCATTGCAGCAAGCGATGTTCCTATAGCTAGTTGCATTACATACGATTGAGGCAGTCCTATCCATTTAAAGATAATGAATAGAGCCGGAACCGTGATGGTACCTCCACCGATGCCGAGCATACCGCCGGCAATACCTGCAAGGGTCCCAACACCAAGATAGAGAAAATAAGAGAGAAGTAGAGATGTCATGAAAAAGTCCCAATTTCCCTTACTTATATCAGGCCTGAATAGAAAAAAAGCTAGTTAAAAAAGCAAAAAAGAATTTTCAGATTGAGAAATTCTTCTATTTACAAAGTGATAAAATTTTGTATGCTATTCCTCTTTTACCTATTTTTATGACTCATTAGAAAGAGGTTTTTTTGTGGCAACAGCCTCTATAATGGCTTCAGCCGTATGTCCTACTTCTTTACCTATTACAAAAGAGATTCCTTCATGGCAGCTCCCAGTTGCTGCCGGACGGATAACTCTTATTCGAACTCTTGAAACATCAGAATTTAAAGAGACTTTGCGTCTATTACAAATCTGGAAAAACACCTATACTAGGTTGCCCAAAGGATCTTCCGGAGAATATGTCGCATCTCACTGTTTTGGAAGATTGTCTACCGGAAAAGTCCTCCTAGCAGAAGACTCCAAGGGAATAGTACAAGCAATTGGAAGAGTTACTACCTCTATAGAGAGTCTTTACCTAGAGGAGCTGGTGGTAGCTCCTTGGAATAATGCTTCTTGTAGGGAATTTACCTCGAGCGAAGCTTGGAGCCTCGAAGATGAAGGTCTTCAGGAACTAGCTTTAAAGTATACCGTAAGCATCGAGGGACTTACCGCTCCGAATAAAGGGAGCGGTACGATCATGATGTACGCTCTATGCAAGCTTGCAATTAATATGGGGGAGGGGAGATTAACTGTGACTTCAGTTGAAGATAGTACCCCGTTTTATCAGATTTTAGGGATGGAGCCGGGAGATAGCCTGCATTCCTATTCATTTGACCTTTCTAGGGGAGTTCCGACATCTTTACTGAGTAAAGCAGGGGATTATTTGGGTAAGGATTAATCTAGACTAAAAAGCTCATCAAAGATGAGCTTGCAGGGGATCTACAGCTCTCTACGCTTATAGATCTTGAAGAAATGCCGGAGTATACATAATCTGTTGATTATCATTTGCAAGAGCTTGCCATGAAGACAAGCTCTTGATTAGAAGGAGATACCTAACCCTACATTCAGACCTTGCATAGAGAAATCATATTTTTCTACATTATCGCCTGAATCGCTCAGAGACACAAGTTGTAAGAAATTGGGCATGTACTCAATTTCATAACCGATGCTTATATCAAAGCCGACTTTGTTATTAAAACATTCTTTTTTCCAGGAAAAATTGAATTTTGCATCGAAGATGGGCGATACAGCATAATAGCTATCTTTAGCCGTATAGGTAAAAGGAAAGGAGTCCGGTCGTATGACTGGCTCCCATTTCGAACCGATATTTTTTGTGTCCACTTCGCCAAATACAGCTGCAGCATTAAAAATCGTAGCAAAATGAAATCCTATACCTAGATCTATATCGCTATCAAAACCACAAAGTAGTCCAATGGCATTGTATTTCTGACTTAGTTTGTTAGTCTGGGTATTTTGAGGGGGAGTTAGTGATGGCTGTGTACATCCATAAAAAGATTTAATTTTATGGATATTAGCTTGCACATCGGAAATCAGCCCTCTTACACCAATTTTTGGTGATAGAGTGATCCTTTTTAGGGGGCTTAAGGGGATTTTGGAAGTTAGATCGATCATGTCCCAATCGATCTTCGTTTGGTAGTTTATTTTATAGCCGAGGCCGCAAGGCTCTGTATCAGACCGATTCCAATAAGAGCCGTAAATTCTAGAATTCAATATACCAGTGGAAAAGTTTGTGTGTGTGCTCGTGTGATAGCGCATCCAGACTAGCTGATTTTCTATTCCCATCCAATGAGCTTTAAAATCAAATCCAACACGAAATCCAAAAGCGAAATCTAAATCGAACGGATTATATTCTTCAGAAAAGTAATCAGATGTTAGGCTTGGGTGACGGCTATTAATCTGTTCTGCATTAGTAATGGGAACTGATGGAGCTCCCTGGAAATAGGCTTTTAAATAAAGCATTTCTCCAAAAAACGAAAAGTGGCACATTTTTTGCGTAGATTTTTCCAAGTTCGCGGTCGCCAGAGTGCCGGCATTACGATGATAAGTGTTATCTTGGCTTTTGTTATCAGTAAAATCCTGATCGGATTCCTCTGGGTCATCGCTGATCACGAGATATGAATCATCGTCATTTTCTTCAACAAGCTCTTCCGCTCTCTCTTGATCTCTGCTATAGATATCTCCATAGGTTAGAGTAGTAAGAACTAGCTGCGCTGAGAGACAGTATTTTAAATGTTTTAGCATAGACTTTTTCCTTTAAACTTCTTACCTAGAATGAGAGACCAATACCAGCATCCAAACCTTGCATCGTTAGATCAAAATATGTGGGCTGTGCGTTATGTTTAGTATCTGTTATATAATACTGTAATTCAAAAAAATTAGGCATGAAGTGGGCTTCATAGCCAAGATGAATATTTAGCGTGATTTTATCCTTCCAAAATGCGCGATTCCATGAAAGAGCTACTTGAGCATCGAGCATAGGCTTAAACCCATAGGATTTCATCGAAAGATTAGAAATAGTCGGATACTTTGTAGTAGAATCAGATTGTAGAGTCGGGCCGGGAAGGATCAATTGGCTATTATTGTAAGTTTTAAGCTCGCCAAACACTAAAGCTCCTTCTAAGAGGGCGCTTAAATGAAATCCCTTTCCAAAATTCACATCGCCATCTAGTCCACCGAGCAGTCCAATTGCATTATATTTCTGTTTTATTACATCGATATTCTCATTATAGGGGGGCGTTGTTGTGTAGGTACTTCCATATTGGTTGTAAAATAATGAGGTTGTTGTATCAAAATTAGAAATTAGCCCTCTAACACCGAGCACGGGAGATAGAGTAAAACAATTTAGAGCTTTTAAGGGGATTTTTGCTGTAAGATCAATCTGATCCCAGTGGAACTGTGTTTGATTATTAGCAAAATAGACCTGCCCATCTGGAGTTTCTTTTAAAGAAGTGCTCCAATAATTATCATACATTACGGGTTGATTATAGCCGCTATCCGATTTTATCACAGTAAGCTTAGGAACCGAAGTTGTGTTGCTTGTATGAAAACGCTCCCAGCTACCAAGGATTTCTAAATTAAGCCAACTTGCATTAAAGCCTGCCGCCACCCTAAATCCAAAATCAAAGGGTATGTTAATCAGTTTAAGCTTGTCCGACTGGCTTGAAAATGTCGTACTTACCAAATCAGGATCATTAAAATCTGTATTGTCATATACGCTAAGCCATGGCATGGAATCTAAGCTCGGCTTTAGATAGAGCATTTCCCCCATTAAGAAATAATGGTGCCTTCTTTCTAGAGAGGGGACTCCTGGCTCTGGTTGAGATCTTTCTGCTATGCACGGATATTCTGAAACATCTGCTATTGTTTCATCCAAAAAAAGATCGTCTAGCAAGTCATCTTCCTCATAGGCAGACAAGGCCGCTGAGAGAGCTACTTGAGTAAAAAGTAAACATTTAAGAGGTTTTAACATAAGTTTCCCTTCCATTAAAATGACAGCCCGAGTCCAGCATTCAAACCTTGTAACATCAGATCATAAGTATAAGTTGTATTTCCTGAATAAATTGTGCGAATGAATTCAAAGAAGTTGGGCATGTAATGCACTTCGTAGCCAACGTGAACATTGAAAGCGAGCTTGTTTTTCCATAAGTTCCTATTCCAGGATAGTGTCGCTTGAAGATCGATAAGTGGTTTGAATTTGTAGCTCTCTTCAAAAGCGCGGTGGTCTTGGGGAGTGATATACTGTGATATAACGGGAACATTAGAAGAAAAATGGTTTGATGTTTTCATATTACCATAAACAAGAGCCGCATCGAACAGGGCGCTTAAATGAAATCCCATTCCGAAGTTGATATCTGAATCAAGCCCCGCTACGAGTCCAACAGCATTGAACGTTTCTTTAAGATCAGTTGATGTCGTATTAAAGGGTGGTGTAGTTGCAGGAGTAGTTCCATAGTAATTATAAACCTCTGTCATATTGGATTTAATTTCTGAAATCAGACCTCTAACGCCGAGTAAGGGAGAGAAGGTTGCTCTCTTTAAAGCATTTAAAGGGATTTTAGAAACTCCATCGATTTGATCCCAGTGAAAAATTGTACTTTCCTTTCCACTTACAATTTGCCCGGGAGGAATTATATAAGGAGCAAGTTTTCCTCGACCTAGGGTTTCTAGACCTAGAGTAAACCAGAAAGGTTGATAAGAAAGAGGTTGATTATAATTATTATCAAGCAAAGACGGGACCACTGAGGTAAGAGGGGAAAGAGATTTACTTGTTTGCGTATGTAGACGCATCCAAGTTACCTGATTTTCCATGTTCAGCCAGGTTGTATTAAAACCAACTCCAACTCTAAATCCAAAATCAAAATCCATCTCAATGTTTTTTATACGCTCTGATACATTAGAATAGGTTGTGCTGGGTGAGATTGGGTCATTGTATTCTGAATCATTTTCCAAATAGATCCATGGCATGCTCCCTAAATAGGGTTTTAGATAGAGCATTTCCCCGATAATTGCATAGTGATGCATTTTTCTAGGCATGTCGGGCATCTGCGGATATTCTTCAGCGATGAATGAATACATAGACGCATCTGAAACTTCATCGCCTTGAGTCATTTCTTCATCGAAATCATCATCTAGCAGCGCTTCATCTTCTTGCTCAAAATTAGCAAAGGTAGCAGCCGATAATAAAGTTAGACATGCAGATAAAAGTAAAGGGCGTTTATGAATCATCCAAACCTCGAATTAGAAACTTAAAATTAAAGTTAATTTTTTTGACTTTATTTAACAAGTGAATTTTTAAAAAAACAACTTTTCGCTATGAAAATTATTCCAAATTGTCTAAAGATTTACCTCAATGTAGTCCCATTTTCGATCAATATAACTGTTTTAAAAGGGGAGGAGTCCTATCATTTCTCTAAAAAGCGGCTTTGCTTCAAGCAAGGTCATTTTTATTGAGTAATTTTCAGAGCTTATAAGGAGATGTAAACACAGATGGTAACTCAGGTAATCGCAAGTCCGGCATCAAGTGTTGCATGTTCACCTCCAAGTTGGGAAAGACCTATTAAATGTGGCAAGATTGTTCGGATTCGAACGGTTGAAGCGGCTGAGTTTCCTACCGTCTTAAAAGTTCTACAAGTCTGGAAAAAGATTTACTCTGACATTCCCAAAAAAGTTTCGGAGGGTAGCGATATTATCACGTTTTTTAAAACAGACCCAAGTTACCAGGTTCTTGTAGCCGAAGACAGTCGAGGTGTGGCTCAAGGATTTGCTAGAGTAGAGGAGTGGTCTAAAACCTTAGCTATAGAAGATCTCGTAGTAGCGCCTTGGAATAATACTCCATGTTTAAAATATACAAAGGGATTGGATTGGATTTTGGTTCATAGTTCTATAAAAGAACTTGCGGCTCTTTACAAAGCAGATCCAAAAGATCTAGTCGAATATACACCTTGCACCGGAACTCTTATGATGTACGGGGTATTGCAATACGCCAAATTTCTAGAAATGGAGAATGTGGATCTATTTCCGTCAAAACTCACCCCTAATTTTTATGCAAAGCTTGGACTGAAAGAAGAGTGGGCGAAGTTTACCTGGCGCATAGCAGATGGGCTACCTATAGGGATTCTTGAAAGGATGATGAGGAATTTCCCTCGAGGATCTTTATAGACATGTGTTCCCATAGAGGGGTCTTATATTCCCCATTCCCTGAACGTCTGATAATTGATGTTATGTTATCTTAGAGTATGGGTTTCTCCTAGAGTGTGTACTTATAAAAAGAACCAATTTTGAACCAAATACCACGATCTTGAAGATGGATTTTTTGGACTACTAATTATTGCTACTAGACCCAAGTCCCTTGCAATCTCAATAAAAAAAGACTATACTATATCGACTTAGTTACAACTCTATTTTATCAAGGCAATGGTCACAGGTAGCACGGTTGAGAAAATCTATACCCAGTACCCTCCCTACCCAAAGTTTATAAGCCTTGATTTTGACATAAATACCGATTGTTGGTATATTTAAGCATTAGGAGCCTAAAGTGAGAATGGAATCGGATAGGTGTTCTTCTTGGCATGTGAGGTGTTCTACGCGTGCTGACAAGGACAAAGATAAATTACCTGTACATATACAAGACCAGATTGCTCTACTGATTAAAGAAATGGAAATTCTTGGCCCATATCGCAAAAATTGGAAGAATTATAGCCCACTCAAAAAAGGGCATAACATTCCGGAAAATGCTTTCCATTGCCATTTGAAAAAAGGGAATCCGACCTATGTCGCTTGTTGGCTAATACTAAATAAAAAAGAAAAAAGGATTGAGGTGTTCTATGTCGGTACACACGAAAACTGCCCCTACTAAAACCGGCCGGGCAAAAAAAAGAGTCAAGGTCGTTGTTAAGGAAAAAAGCCTTCCCTGGCGTGAAGCTTTTAAACAAAGACTACGCAAGCATAGTGAGGGAGGAGTTATGCTTAAGGGATGCAGATCCAAAGCTGATATTACGCAAAAAGACCTAGCTGAAGCTTTATCTATCAGTCAGCATCATATTAGCGAAATGGAAAACGGAAAAAGGCCCATAGGAAAAGAAATGGCCAAGAGGCTTGCTAAATTCTTCGAAACTGATTACCGCGTTTTTCTCTAACCTTTACCAGGCTCTCTAATCAGTTAGAAATAACAACATGGATATGACGAGCCGGCTTGAATATTTTTGCAAAGCCTTAGAGACCGAAATGCAGGAAATCCAGTTTAAAGGATCTCAGGCGATTACATCAAAGGAAGCGATCGCTACCTGTGTAATACTGAGACATCGCGCTTTCTCCTTGTGAGCGAGCCAACTTCAAAAAGATGCTGTTCAACGGAGATAGCTATCCTTTATGAAACGCGATTACAGTATGTCTAGGGTAGGCTTCACCATTTTCTCCCGATTACTCAGATCGTCTTACGACGATCTGAGTTGCGAGACTTTACAATTATATTTTTCAAAATTGTCAAATTAAGTCAGTACCATGTGGCACCAAATGGATTGAGAGGATTGTATGACTCTGCTGGAGCTCGAGCTCGAGCTGGTGCTGGTGCTGCTGCCCGTGCCCGTTCTGTTGCCTGAGCTTCTGCTTCTGCCTGTCTCTGTGCCTTAGCGTCTACCCTTGCCCGTATGTTTGCCTTAGCTTCTACCCTTGCCTGTTTTTGAGCTTCTTTTGCTTCTGCCTGTTCTTGAGCTTCTCGTGCTTCGAATGCCGCATTAGATTCTCTTATCCTATCCATAGCTGCGGCCCGTCTCTCTGCCTTAGCTTCTTTTGCTAATAGCTGATTCATTTCTACAGTTACAGCGTCCATTTGTTTTAATATCTGTGCCTTCTGTGCTATTATTGCTGCCGAAGGTCTTGAATCTCCGTATAGAGCTTCAAACGCAGGAGATCCTCCATAGGCAGATCCTGAAGCAGCCCTTCCTCCATAAGACGAAGAACCCATTCCTACAGATCCAGAAACTCGGTATACAGCATCATACGCAGGAGATCCTCCATAGGCAGAT
>JAPLSW010000010.1 GCA_026398435.1 Chlamydiota bacterium
AATCTTCCCGAAGAAATTCTTCAAATCTACATCGATGACGATTTCGCATCCTTTATCGTGCAGATGTGTTAACAGCGCAGCAACTGCTGTGTGACAGCTTCGACCAGGACGAAATCCGTACGAACAGCCTCTAAATATCGGTTCGTATATCGCCTCCAGAATCTTTGCCATTTGAAGTTGAACTATTTTATCTTCAAACGCGCTGATGCCCAGTGGCCTAGTCGCACCTGCTTTCCCCTCCTTAGGTATCAGAACCTCTTTTACTGCCTGAGGCCTGTAAGACATGGTTTTCATTTTGTCCAGCAAGCTATCAATATTATTCTCTAAATTTGCTCCATATTGTTCTTTCGTTACTCCATCTATTCCCACTGCCTTTTTCCCATTGAGCTCGTGAAAACAGCCAGTAAGTGACGCCTTGTTGAAGTGAGGCATGAGCCATTTAACCTCCATCTCCGCATCCATACTGGAAAGTTTTGCTATCCTGTTCAGTTTTGTGGACGTTGTAGTTGTTGGTTTCGTTATACCTCTCAACGTGTCCCTTCCCAGGTTGATTGTACCGCAGGGCCTTCCCTCCACGATCATTACTCGCTTCATCGGTAGTACGCCCGTTCTGACTTCTTAATTGCCATTTCAAAATCCTCGCTATTACACTTGTTTCTTGATACTCATGTCCCTTGAGGACAATTAAGATCTCCCACGTTCACTTATGTACCTTCCAAGCATGCCATGCTCTCAGACCCCGGGAGCGTCGATAAATCCAAACCCATACTGCTATCACTAGACTTATCGATGTTGCCTTCCGCTATTGCGAGGGCGTCGGCCACTCCATCTCAAATTTACGAGGCTCAATCACTTCGACTACTGCCTACGGCCTGCTTGTTTCTCTGCTTACGCATAACTCATGTAGTCACCTACACAAGCCCAAAGCTCGATCCAGGATGCGACGGGTACCGCTTTCCTGAGAGGACTTTCACCTCTGGTTACATAAGCGCCTCGTGGCGCACCACAATCCTGTTTTTCCGTCCCATCTGTATTTTTAATTGCTTCTGGCATTAACGGAAGTATATGCTTCTTATCTGGGTGGCAAATAATCGGCTGCAATGCCTTATGGCTGTAGTGTACTACGCCATTACGCTTTGTTTGGGTCAAACAGCAAGGGCAGCTTACTGCGTCAGATGAGTAGTATTCTGTGGCATCAATAGCCACCAGATATTTCTTTTGAAACTGATAGGAAGCTAAATGTTTACTCCGTTGTAACTTGGCAAGATAGTCATCAAAAATAGGAGCAAACTGGGAAGATGGGATTGCGCCAATAATCTTTCTCATTTGGTTGTCTTTCGGTGTATGGACGACACCAAATTGAGTTTGAAGATTATTTTTATGGAACTTTTGCTCCATACTCTCTTGGAAATTAACCATAGTACTTGATTTATAAAACATACATGCCAGTCCAGATAAGGCTGTATCTAAAGCTGGGTAACTCGTACTGGTTTCTTTTCTTGCATCCTTATAATCACAAAAAGCTTTTTTAAAGCCGTCGATGAGAGAGCTAAAACCCAGGTGTTTTTTTATTTTCATTTATTTGATAATAGGAGTAGTTTGTTCATAGGGTAAAGTATCCTGGATTTAGCCATTTTTTCATAGAAAACCAAGTAAAACAGTGCGAAAATATTTTTCTAAGACCCCCTAAAACAAAGGGCGAGAGGCTTGAGTGAGATCTGCTGGGCCGATGCTGCAATAGGGTTACTGTATGCGGAAGAACTTATTTTACACAAAATTGGAGCAGGTTTAGCTGCTGCCAAAGGCTTAGATAAAAAGCATACAACAAAACAAATTGACCGCCTAT
>JAPLSW010000050.1:0-80566 GCA_026398435.1 Chlamydiota bacterium
CGTCGGGTCAGCACTTTGCTATGGCTTCCTTCAGATTCCACCTCACGATGGACACCCTTGCCAGTCGCTAATAGTTCCCCTTATCGGGCCTATAGAAGACTTTCACTCCCTAGTATTGTGTCATGCCAGTCGCACCAAAAAAGCCCCCTTCTTCAGGAAGAAGAAGGGGGCTTTTTTTTAGGCTAATACTAAAGAGACTTTCAAAACTTCACTTAGGATCTTGTAAAAATTCTAAGGCAGTAGTTTTATCAAGATCTGTTATGAGCGCGTCGCTACTATTATTTTTTCTTTTTGCAATGAGGTCTAGTACGGCCTTTTCTTCAGAGTCTTGATCAAGGCATCTGTGGAATTCAGCCAAGAGATCTAAAAAGGCGACAAAATCTTCCTCTAGAGAAATTAGAGATAGAAGGAGCTCTGCGGCTTTTATGAAAAGCTGCGTATCCCCACGGATTACTACAAAACGGGCTATTTCAAAGCACAGCTCAAGATCGGGATCTTCTTCTTGCTGCTCAAGAAGGCCGAGTAACAGAATATCGCTTTCCTCAGAATCAGATACTACAAAAAGACGAGCCTTTAAAAAATCAAACCAGCTCTTCCCCTGGACGTAATCATAAAATCCATCTAATAGCTCAGATGCATAGATCTCATCTTTTGCGTCCATTTGCTCTATAATGTAATCGTATAAAAAGGTTTCAATATCATGGGCGCAGTATTGAGAGACCATCTGAAACACTTCTTCCGGTTTGCCTCCTGAATCAACGCTCTGATCAAGGATGTCTTCCAATTCGGTTAAAGCCTTTTGCAAGGACTCTTCATCAGTAAGAGTTCCATTATCATAGAGATCGATGAGATGATCGAGCTCATCCCCAAAAATGGATAGAGTCTGCTTGGAGGGAAGAAGGCGTCTCCACAGCTCAAAAGTAATCAGGTACGCTTCGTCCTGCTTCTCATCTTCTTCTTCATCCACCCATAGGAAATCAATCAAATCTTCAGGGCTATCGCATGACTCAGCATAAGCCAAATAACTTTTTTCATTTAAAGAAATGCCTAGCGCGGAAAGGCGGGCAAAGAGTTCTTCTATAGGCATAGCTCTATAGGAAGCGACTTGCCATGGTTTGACCTCAGTTTGAGGATCTTCGGCTCGGGAGAGCTTTAAAAGATTATTAAGTGCTTTTCCTTTAAAACGCATACGCCTCCTGATAGTTGGTCTCCTAGGATACTCTGTTAAAGAATATCTCGTCAAACTCTTGCGAGGAAAACTCCCACTCTTCATACTTTATCCTATGAAAAGAGCCCAAACCAAAAAATACTCCTTCCTCCTTCTAGAACTAATGGTAGCCCTCGCCCTTGTATCTACCTGCGCAATCCCTTTGGTACGCACCCCTTATCTCTATATGAAAAGGCAGACACAGGCCCTTGAGGAGATTGAGCTCCACCTGGAATCAGAAAAAGCCTTGGGAATTCTCAAGGAAAAATTTTACACAAATGAAATAGCCTGGAAAGAGCTCGAATCTGCTCAAAAAAAATCTTTAGTTTTAAGCGAGGACTCCTTGATTTCACCAAAACTTGGAGCCACCTACCTTAGGACGTGCAGAATAAAGTCAGTCTTATTGAAAGATGGGAAAAATGAGGAGCTTTGGGCAAAAGTAATCCTAGAGATAAAGTTTACTCAGCCTGGATCCAAAAAGAAGGGAAAGAAATTTTTTCACACCCTGGCGCTCTGCCAAAAAGAAATCCCTATACAAGCTATAGGAAACGAATAAGGCCGCTTGAAATAGCGGCCTTAAAATGAATCTAAAAATCAAATGAGGAAGAAATCGTTAACCCTTGGAGATATAAATTTCCATTCGGGGTGTCAACAGATCCATACATATTGGTACTTCTGAAGGAAAAGAACATGTTTTGATCGAAAAACACCTGCATCTCATAGCCGGCTGTAAAATCTATCTTATATTTATCAGAGAAGAAATGAGTTCCCCATCCAAGCCCTAAGTTTAAATCAAGATGAGTTCTTACACAGGAAATATCTGACTGGCTGATATTAACTGGATAATAAAGAACGCCATCATCGTCATAAGGTAATCCTGTTAGTAAATCCGTCATATCTTGTTTGAAGGACATTTTTGTATATCGAGTATAGAGAAGATCTGCCTCTCCATTTCCAAACAGCCTAAACCCGCAGCCTAAATTCCATTTTCCTTCTAAGGAAACCTTGGGCCCTACCCCCCAAGAATGGGTATTTTGTCTAATGACACTGCGAATAGGAGCAGCTTGATTATCTAAAAATGCCCCTTCAACGGCGATACTATTCATATTATACGCCTGAGAAATCCAAGCGCCTCTTACACCGATTGTGGGATGAATCTGAACTTTAGTTCCTAGATAATACCATCGTCCTAAATCTAGATCAGCAATGTCCATCCCGAGCTTCCACTTGCCAGACGAACTGTTGAATAAAAATCCATCCCAATCTGGGAAAGATAAAGATGTATATACCCCTTTAGTAGCTGCAGCTCCACCTTCTACAGAGATACTTTTAGTATTGCTTGCATGAAACCAAGTATATTCTGCATGAAGATCCCAATCATCGTGACCTAAAAAACCACCGACCCCTAATCGAAATCCAGGATGATAATCAAAATCCATAGAAGTTCCTTTAAGGTTCGTGTCAAAGGCCTTATCATCCCCCCCCCCAGTATCTCCATTGGGATAATTTGTGCTCCACCCTAAGTTCATATCGTCTTGCGAAGCCTGCCAATAGACTAAGCTTGCATCAACGTACATGTTTACCGGGCAGGCTACTCTGCTTCTGGCGCTATAATTATAGCCGCCGAGCATTTCAGGCTCTTGCATCATAATACATTCTGCAGAAGACTCGCTTGTAGTAGTATCGGTATTAGCTGCAAGTTGAGCTTGGCTTTCAGCTGCATATAAAGAACATCCTGCAAGCAAAAATGCACTCATAGAAAACTGCTTTTGATTCATGAAATAACCCATGTCCCATCTCCTTATGGTTGTATAAATTTATTTAGAGTCTTGCAGGAAAAATTATTTTACACAATCCAGAAATCGACATTTAACAGCTCCATCCACGACACCATATCTCGCAAATGCATTTTCTTTCTTCAATTATCCTGCTCAACCAAATACTCAAATGCTTTTCCTTGGGATTCATGCGCTAAAGAAACCGCTGCATATAGAGGTCGTGAATCTAATTTGTCTATAATAGAATAATCAAGAGAGGAAAAACGAATCCCATAAAGACTCTTAGGGTCAAATCACCCATTTTTTGGTCGTAAACAAGAGTCGAATTATCGTTTTTTTGGTTAAATATTAAATTAAAAAATTTCATTTTTTCTAGTTTTTTCGGATCCAAAATTGTGGAATGGGATAAAGGCCCTGCATTGATGATGAGGTGATTAAAAACCATAATCACCTCAAAAAGTGAGGTGATTATGATCTACCTCTGTTTTTGAAGTAATTTTATCTGCTTGCTTATCAATAGCTTACATTTTCTTAATGCAAGATGAAGCGATTAAATGATATAATCGCCTCAAAAGATGAGGTGATTACATGCGATGGATCTGGCAAAAAGCTGATTGGCCGAAGTTTACGTGGGATGCTGAAACACTACTTCCTCTTCTTAGCAAGGCCCGCTTCGAACAAGGCAAGCTTCTGGCTCAAGCACAGGGTCTAGGTTTCGAGATAGGCAGGGAAGCTACCGTAAATATCTTGGTCGAAGAAGCCGTAAAAACATCAGAGATCGAAGGATCGCAACTAAACCGAGATGCCGTTCACTCTTCCGTAGCTAAGCACCTAGGAATTCCGACTTTTGGATTGCCTCAATCGACTCGATCTATTGATGGTCTAGTGGAAATTCTTCTCGATGCAACCCTAAAGCATGACCAACCTCTAACGGGAGAGAGACTAAAGTCTTGGCAAGCTGCTTTATTTCCTACAGGATACTCGGGGCTTTTTCGGATTCAGGTAGGAGAATGGCGTAGCTGGGAAGATCCGATGCAGGTTGTCTCCGGAGGAATGGGAAAAGAGGTCGTGCACTTAGAAGCAGTTCCTAGCCTTTCTTTAAAAAAGGAAATGGAGCAATTTCTCCTCTGGTGGGAAAAAAGTTTGAATCAAGTAGACGGCCTTTTGCGTGCAGGGATAGCTCATTTCTACTTCATTACCATTCATCCGTTTGAAGACGGGAACGGGCGCATTGCCCGTGCATTGACGGACATGGCATTGGCCCAAGACGAGAAAATCCTTACTCGGCTTTACAGTCTTTCTTCACAGATCATGAAAGAAAGAAAACAGTATTATGAGACTTTAGAGCGTTGTCAGAAAGGAGAGTTAGACATCACAATCTGGCTTGCGTGGTTCTTAGCAAGCTATACCCGATCACTTAAGAATTCCGCCGGTTTAATTGCTGGTATTCTCGATAAAGCGTCCTTTTGGCAGTATTTCAACCAAGAAACGCTTTCCAATCGGCAGCGAAAAGTAGTGAATGCTCTTTTAGATGTAGGTAAGGGTAATTTTCAAGGAGGACTTACAACTCGCAAATATTCCTCCATTGCGAAAATCAGCCGAGCAACTGCCTTTCGTGAAATCACAGATTTACTTGAGAAAAAAGTGATTGTGCAAAATACCGGCAAAGGTCGGAGCGTAAGCTACGATCTGAATTGGGATGTTTGTCGGAGCTAGCCTTGCCAAAAACGGGCGGGACGAGTCTTTTTTTAAAGCGGGAGTGACCTGGCTGGCTGCACAAAGACTCCCTTCCTTGACTTTTGCCACCACACTCCTACACAAAATCCTCATTTTGATTTACCAAAATAACTAAATCCTATTTATTGAAATTTGGAATAACAACAAATAAGTACCCCTATGCCTACAAAAAAGAAAACTACGAAAAAGTCCACCCGTTCTAAAACAAAAAAAGCTGCAAAGCCCTCTCCCTCTAAGAATTTATGGATTGGGTCCGGGCATCTGTACCTACCCGAAGATGAAACTATCCGAAAAGACTTTTAAGGCACACTTATCATGACGACTAAATTTACTCCCTATATTAAAAGTGGCGTCAAAACTCCTGAGTTCACCGTAAGAGCGGTGATTCTAGGGGTTATCCTAGGCCTTGTTTTTGGTGTGGGCAATGCGTACTTGGGACTGAAGGTGGGAACGACGGTATCGGCCTCCATACCCGCCGCTGTTATGTCAATGGCGATACTCCGGACCTTTTTTCATCGGGCATCTATTCTAGAAAACAACCTCGTACAAACCATCGCCTCTGTCGGCGAGGGTCTTGCTGGAGGAGTTATTTTCACTGTGCCAGCTCTTTTTATTTTAGGGCAGCCTCCCTCCATCTTTCGTATTTTCTTACTCTCTTTACTGGGAGGAATTTTAGGGGTTTTATTCATGATACCGATGCGCAGATATATCATCGTACATGAACATGGTAACCTGCCTTTTCCTGAAGGAACGGCTTGCGCGGAAATCTTAAAATCTTCCCTTAAATTCTTAGAAAAAACAGAGTTCAGCCTCGATGGCACCCCCTCCCTTTTAGGTGTGGGGTATATCATAGGACCAAGAACGGCCTCTCTTCTTTTAGGTGGTGGCGGTATGGCCTGGTGGGTGATCATCCCTCTGATCAGATTTTTTGGAGAAGGCAATCCTACGATAATCCAGCCGGCAACCATTCCGATATCACAGATGGATGCTGACCAAATCTGGTCTAGCTATGTTCGTTATATCGGTGCAGGAGCCGTGGCCGTTGGTGGCTTCTTAAGCCTTTTTCAGATCGGCCCCATGATTGGTAAAACTATAAAAGCGGGAATAAAAGAACTCTTTGAAGGGGCAAGGCCTGATCATAAGATAGAAAGAACGGAAAAAGATATCTCGCTGCGCTGGCTCATTCTTGGAAGTGTAGCTATCATCCTGACTTTGTGGCTTTTCCCAGGGCTTCCTATGAACCTACTGACGATTCTGCTCCTTGTTGTATTGGGATTTTTCTTTGTAGCGGTGACCTCACTGACGGTTGGCATCATAGGAAGCACGTCAAATCCGGTATCGGGCATGACGATCACGACACTCCTTATTACCTGTTTTATTTTTCTACTTCTCGGCTGGACTGAAAAAATTTATTTAATTTCAGCCATTACCATGAGTGTTGTAGCTAATGTCGCAATAGCTCTTGCCGGCACAACTTCTCAAGATCTAAAAACGGGATTCTTACTGGGAGCTACGCCTAGAAGCCAGCAGATCGCTGAGCTTATAGGTCTTGTGGTGCCAGCGGCCGCCATCGGCGGAACGCTATACCTTCTAAGCAATGTGTACGGCTTCGGCTCAGCCCAGCTTCCGGCCCCTCAAGGGACTATGATGGCCCTTGTGGCCAAAGGGGTAATCCAAGGCAATATCCCCACAACACTGATGATTATTGGAGCTTTACTTGGGCTATTCATGCAGCTATTTAGACTGCCCATACTCCCATTTGCCATCGGCCTCTATCTGCCTCTATCACTGAGTACCCCCATCATGTTTGGGGGAATCGTCTCCTACCTTGTGGAAAAAAAATCTTCAAATCCTGACATGAAAAAACGGGGTATTTTAGCAGCCTCTGGCCTTGTGGCAGGCGATGCCTGCACAGGGGTTTTTATCGCCCTACTTTCTATACTCGGCATTGTCCCAGCAAGCAAGGCGGGTTTTCTTCCCGGGTATATTGGGATTGCGATCTTTGGAGCTTTGGGCCTTGCCTTAGGCTGGTTCTCCCTGAAACCAGCTTCTTTCTTTAAGAAAAAGGGATAATCCCTCATCCTCTTACGGTATGAGGAAGACTACATATAAAAAGCATAAATTTTCTTTGACTCTCATAGAGGTCATGATCGCCCTTGTCCTTACAGGCATACTCATGTCCTTTCTTTGGCAGGCCTATTTTGGACTGCAAAAGCAGCTCTACAAAATAGAAGAAAAGAAAGCACAGAGCCTTGAGGCCATAGCTTTTCAAGAAAGAATCTCCAAACTCATCAGCTGGGTAAGTAAAGAAGACCCTCTCCTCTATACGGTAGAGAATAGACACGAGCCCAAGATGCTTATTTTTAAAGCCGAGATGCCAGTTGATCCCGATCCTGATTTTTCAGGACCCCTGCTTTGTGGACTCTATCTTTCAGAAAGTAATGAGCTCTGCATCACGGAGTGGGCAAGTGAAGACAAAGTCAGGTCTGAGGTCCTTATGGAAAAAGTGAGCAGTTTTGACACCTATTTTTATGAGGAAAAAAAGAAGACCTGGCAGCCCTCCTGGCCAGAAAATAGCAAATCGATGCCGGTGATGATTAGATGTAAAGTTACCAAAGGCTCTACTACCAGTGAATATTACTTCTTCCCCTCACAACACCTTGGACCCATCATTTACCCCAAACCCAAAGTCTGATGAATATCCTTTTCTTTGTTTCTTCCTTCTTAGTAATCCTATCGTTTCTATGTGCAAGTACATTTCATACTGTCGCCTCTTTTGAATCGGAAAAAACAAGTTTTTTAGGAAATATGGTAGGTCTTAGACAAACGAGAACTCTATGGCAGAGAAAGCTCTTTGTCGATGCAACAAAAGCCCCAACTCCACAAGCTGCAGCAAGTAATAAAATACCCAAAATAATTAAAGACTATACTTCCCATAGAAAGAGAAGGATTCCCACCCACTACAGCAAACTCAATATTTCCGATTTACTAAATAATGAGCTCTCCTCAAAGCAATTGCAAAAAACTGTTTCAACTCTACTGAAAAATCTCTACGGTAATACCCCCTTTATCAAGGAAAGTGGGGTGGAACATTTTGAAGAAGCTCTTCTTAAGGAGATGATTAAAGCTTATAAAAAGACTAAATCCCTATCAGATCTTCAAGACTTAAGCCCGGATCTTGAGCCCCTAAAAACCCTGTATTATAAAATACTTAAGGGATCGGGTGATTATGATCTAGAAAAGCGCCAGGGATATCCCCCTTTATCAGACTTTCTTTTCCTAGATGAAAAAGAGAGAAAGCCGATCTATTTTCATTTTGCATCCTACCCCCTACTGGTAGCGCTACTTGGAGAGGATCTGGCAGGCGAAATCCTCGAAAAAGAAGAGACTAAATCTAAAACAGATGGGGGAAGAAGAACTCTTACTGAAGATGAATTCAAAGCACTACTTATAAGCCACAGAGGATTTAAAACAAATTCCTCTGAAATAGAAGATCTCTTGAACTTTGCTAAGAAAAAAATTCTTTTAGAAAGCTTGTCTTATAAAGATAAAAAAACCGGGGTATTCTATATTTTACCACTCTAAACTCAAGGATTCAGAGACAGAGGAATCATAATAGTAAATGTAGATCCAACGCCCAGCTCTGAGCTAACAGAAATTGTTCCCTGGTGCTTATCAATGATAGTTTTAACAAGAGAGAGGCCGAGGCCCGCTCCACCGAGCTTTCTGGAGTGAGCTTTATTTACTGTATAAAAGCGCTCAAAGATATGATCGACATCGTGAGCCGGTATTCCAATCCCCTGGTCTTTAATAGTTATCTTTGCATCTTCCCCTTCTACATCTACAATGATATGAATTTTTGCAGGGGGTAGGGAATACTTTGCAGCATTTGTTATGAGGTTAATGATCGCAAGCTCAAGGATGTTAGCATCAGCCGCTGCAAATATATGGTCCTTCTCCTTTGTAAAAGTGATCACTGCATCTGTATAGATCGCATGTACTATTTCCATGCAATTTTCAAGTAATGTCACTAAATCGCAGCTTTGGTACGGGGAGACGGAGATGTTTTCCATGTCTGCTAGAGTGAGCAAATTTTTCACTAGATTTTCCATTCTTTCACAATTACGAACAATTTTTTCAACAATAGACACAAGCATTTCATGAGGAAGATCTTCCATGTCTTGGAGGGTTTCCGCAAATCCCTTAATGATGGTAATTGGGGTTCGGAGCTCATGGGAGGCATTGGCTACAAAGTCCTTACCCATTTCCAGGACTCGATGCTGGCTTGACTTATCCTGCAAAACGATAATTGCCCCAAGATCTTGGGATTTGGGTGTGGCTACAAGATCGAGATAAATCTTTTTTCCATGGTCCACTTCGAGGGAATCTGTAACTACTGTCTGATGCTTTTGTGCTGCAAGTAAAAGATCCCTGCACTTTTGAAAAAGCTCCGTATTCTTTCCAGCAAGTTCTGTAAATACCTTGCTTGTAAGATGTCTTTTGGGGATGCCAAGCATCTTAGAACCCACAAAATTGACATATTCAATTTGCATATCTCGATTGACTGCAACCACCCCTTCAACGAGTGATTCAAGGATCGCTTCTTTTTCATTTCGTTCATTAGTAAGAGCAAAAACCTGGAGCTGCACCTGATTATATAAGGAAAGAAGAGTATCAGCAAGCCTTCCAAAATCTTCATCTGTATAACAATCAGAAAGGGATAAGATTTTTGGGAGCTGCTCTTTTTCGCCTGACTGGTATGCCTTAATCGCATGAATCATTTGATCAATTGGCTTATGAAGCATCCCAAAAATTACCCAAGTAAACACACCAAAAATCAGTAGCGCTATAATACAAAGAGAGGCAAACCAAAGATTGAACTGATCGCTAAATTCCTTTATGGGATTAAAAGGAAAGACCCCCTGAAGAACATACATGTTCCCCTGAAAAAAGAAGGGCGTTGCTAAAAAAAGGTATTCTCGATGATTGATTGTAGAATTGCGAAGAATGACTCTTTTATGAGTTGAAAGAGCCTCCCTTATATCTTCTAACGGATCATTTATAAATTCTTGATTCGCTTTTACAGAAATGCTGTCAGCACTAGAGATGAGCCTTCCTTCCTTGTTGTACAAGGAGAGTAGATAAAATATATCTCCCTTGGGATTTTCAATCTGGGAGATCATTTCCTCCTCCGAAGAAGCCGATTGTAAATCCAGCACAATTTTTTCTGCACTAGCACTTAGGGAAGAGATTAAAACTTTTTCAACCCCTTTTTCTATAAAAGGAAGGGAGATCGCTATAAAAACACAAAATAAAAGGATTTGGCTAAAAACTATTTTTTTACGAAACTTCATTTTTTGCAGCATCACTTTAGCCCCTTTACCATAAACACCCTTTTAGACTCATCAAATCCCTTTAAAGGGAGCATTCCCATGTCAGAGACCTCAACTCTTTCTGCCACAAAAGGGGCTGAAAGAGTGTCCTGAGAAATCAAAATCTCCCCTGGTCTGGCTGTCGAACAAAGGCGAGAGGCAAGATTTACATTACTTCCAATGACCGTATAATTCAGCCTATTTTCTGCTCCCATATTCCCAGCACATACTTTGCCTGTATGGATACCAACACCCATCGTAACGGAGGCAAGTCCGGCTTGAGCCCTCTCCATATTCCAGCTACCGAGTACTTTCATAATCTCTAAAGCGCAGACTACAGACTGGTATGCGCTGTCCTCTTTATGAAGTGGCGCGCCAAAAAGCACCATCACCTCATCCCCGATATATTTATCAATAACACCATGATGGGCATCTATGACATAAGATAGTTTTGTCATGCATGTATTGATCAAATCAATCACCTCTTTTGGGTTCATTTTCTGCGTAAGACTTGTAAAGCTCCGAATATCTGCAAAAAATATCGTTACCTCTCTTTCTTCCCCGCCGAGGTGAATCTCCCCCTTCAAGATCTCTTTTGCAATATCTTGAGATACCACTTTATTCAAAATGGCCTTTACCTTTTCATTTTCTTTGAGCCCTTCGACCATATCGCTAAAAGCTTCATTTAATTGCTGCACTTCGTTTTTCTTTCCAAGCTTTAAATCTGGCAGATGGATTTCACTTAAATGACCTCGCTTTACCGACCTTGCAGCTTTCGCCATTAAAACAATCGGACGGGTAATCTTTTTAGAAAGATTAAGCAATGCAAGCAAAAGAATGATCAGCCCAAAAGCTATGACATAGCGCCTATCTTCGTTTATCTTCAAAATAATCTTATGAAACCGGCTATTGAGTTTCTTCATTAAAGAAAACTCAATTTCTGCTTCATTGAATAAGAAAAAATGGAGATCAAGAGATGGGTAGGGTTGTAGATGTACGAAATAATAAGATGTCCCTTCCCAAGAAAATACCCCCATAGGAGCCTCTAGTAATTGGTGAAGTGACCCCGCACTCACATTAGGGGGAGAGATTTTTTCACCTGAGGGCAAAAGCCCTGCTATAATCTTATCATTTGCGATAATCCAGGCGCTTTGTTTAAAACTTAAGGAAAGATCCTGAAGGACATTTTCTAAATCAAAGCCGAGAGTCAAATACCCCACCTTCCTTTCCTCTCCTTCCAAGGAAACAAGCTCTGCTGTATTTCCCATATAAAGAGCTCCCTTAGCAGGATCGGAAATCAGAGCAATCGATTCCGTTATCTCAGGTGCAGTACTACCCTTGGGATAGGTGGAAAAATAATGTTTAGCATCGAATTTTTCTTTTTCAAACAGTACCTCTTTGACAAATACCCCTTGCCCCTTCCCTGTTTCATCAGGAAAAAAAGAGATAGCAAAAGGGGCAAAGGCCGAAGAAATACCCTTCCCCATAATTCTTTGTTCAAGAAGGCAGCCAAGCTCCCAAATCATAAAGAGCTGATTGACATACCCCACTCTTTTATTGAAATAACAAGCAAGATCCTTATTACAGGAATCTTCCCCTGCAACTTTTCCAATTAAGGGATTTTCATCATCTGAGAACGAAAGACTATCTTCCTTTTCACGAGTAAGAAAATCTTTAGCTTTAGAGATCCTTTCTAAATACCCCTCTATATCAATCGAATATCCTTCAAGAAAAGGGACTGACAAGGAAACTGTATTTTTGCTCAAGGAGAACTCTTTTTTTAGTAGGTCTATCGGAATTTTTTCTAACGCCTCTTGGGTATATAATACAAATACCTTAGGCACGATCCCGGGTACGGTTTCTGAGCTGTTTAATAGATTACTTGAAGAGACAATCTGCAGTGAGATACCGAGATAGGGGGGGTCTTTTTCTGTTTTAACACTAGAGGTGTATATCCAGCAGAGATCATCATCAATGGGCTCTTGAAACATGTCCTGCATCCCCTGATGCTGAGGAATAATCAAAGAGGTTACTTCCCCCTGATAACTATTCTGGACAAAATCGATACTTTCCCGATCTTGGATAAGGCTGGCAGCACTTCTCCACGTCCCATGTTCGATATTCATGGCCGTTGGAGCAAAGTACTCTTTGATATGAGTAAATTTAGAGACCACCTCGAGGGCGGCATTCACCTCTCCCATCTTTTGGGATAGGATAGCTACAAGAATGCTATCTATGTATTCCCTTTTTTCCTCTTCCAAATCTTTATAAAAGGTAAGTAGATCCCGGCGAACCTCTTTTATGCCGATAGTTGCTATCCGATTTTCGATAACAAATGAACCTATGAAGATCGCGCAGAAAAGAACTCCAACGATAAGGAATAACTTATATCGTATGCTCATTTACCATCCGTTATGATTTGGCAGCCATTTTTTGTAATCAGCACCATATCTTCCCATCTGACCCCTCCTTTACCTGGAAGGTAAAGGCCAGGCTCGATGGTAAACATCATGCCGGGCTCGAGCAATAGATCCTTATCTATACTATCAAAACGAACTTTCGGAGCCTCGTGGGTCTCTAGCCCGATTCCATGTCCTAAGCTGTGGGTAAAGTATTGCTCCATATTGTCTTTGCGCATCACCTCTCGTACAGCCTCATCGAGCTGCCCAAGCCTCACACCAGGCTTGCAAAGAAGGCGGGCCGCGGTATGAGCTTTTTTTAGCACGGAGGTCAAATACAAAAGTATCGGATCTGGCACCCCTTGAAAAAAGACCCTTGTCATATCACTATGGTAATGGTTTACCACAACCCCTAGATCCATCAGAACAATTTGGTTCTCTTTTAGTTTTGTTTTGCCAGCTCTATGGTGAGGCATCGCGCTATTTTTTCCAAAAGCGATAATCGGCTCAAATGCTGCCCTTTCAGCGCCAGCAAGCCGCAGAAATATTTCAAATTCCCGGGCAAGCTCAACCTCGGTCATCCCCACCTTAATTTTACCTCTTAAGAACCAAAATGCGGATTTAAGGATATTGGCACTGGCTTTTAGCTCTTTGATCTCAAACATCCCCTTTATCATTCTGATAGGTGATGTCAGTCTTTCTTTAGGTATAAGAGAGGAGCTATTACCACATTTTTCTAAAAATTTACTGAGTTCAGCAAAACGACTATAGGAAAGTGTTGTCCCATCAAAAGCAATCTTTGCGGGCCCTAAAGAGTTAACAAAAGCCTTTTCCTTTTCTTCATTGAAGAGTACTACTGGCTGAACAAAAGAATCCTTCATCGCTACTTCGATGTATCTTGAATCGACAAAAAGGGAGGTCTTCTTTTTATGGACCCAGAGTCTCCCATAAGAGAGGTGAAGACCGGTAAAATAAAACAAATCATCCGGCTGCTCTAAAACACAGGCATCGAGATGCTCTTTAGAAAGTAAGGTCTGCAGGCTCTTAATACGTCCCTGCATTTCCTCTTTCTTTAACTGAAAAATAGGCACCGACATTTTTTTCACTCAAGTAGATAATTGTTTTATTTCCCACAGGACAGTAACAAGGGGAAGAGGTCTTTAGCAGCGCCTCCGCAATCGAAATCCCTTCACTTAAAGAAAAGGATCCCTTTTTAAACTTAACAAAGCGGCAAGCCACCTCGGCAAGCTTCCTCATTTTTTTCTTTTCTAGACCCTCTATGTCTTCCTTGTCAAGAGATATACAGCTAAGAGCCATTTCCTCAAGAATTTTTTGTACGTCAGATTCTTCCGTATAGGAGGGAATAGCATCAACAAGAAATGAGCGCGGGCCTGACTGCGTGATACTATACCCCATGAAACTAAGGCACGGAAGCGCTCTTACAAGTTCGCTTGCTTCAAAGCTTGCCATTTCAAAACTTATTGGAAAAAGCAGTCCCTGCTTATGCAATGGCTCGCTATGAGCATTTAGTAGCTGCTCAAATAAAATTCTCGATCTTGCAGCCGCAAGATCGACAAGGCAAAGTCCTTCCTCTTCTATCGGAAGGGAGACCCTTCCTTTCAGACTTAAGGAATCGATTAGTAGATAGTGAGACCACTGCCCAACCACCTCCAGCTTCTCATTAACCAAAGGCAGAGGCACCTCTTTAAACTCAAGGGGGGCAGATTCTCTATATACAAATGGCGCCGGGGAACTTGCCTCCTTTCTTGCAAAAAAAGAAAAGTCTGGCTCTTCAAAAGAAAAGTCAGCAAAGACAGGTGGGCTCTTTGAAGCCTCTTCTTCAGGTCGTTTCTCCAAAGATCTTTGTATCGCCTTTTGCAAAACTTGTTTTATCCACCCTTCTTGAGAAAGGCGTACCTCTTTTTTTTGGGGGTGCACATTAACATCGAGAAGATGATAGGGCATATCCACATGTAAAACATATATCGGGTGCCTATCTGAACCGATTCTTGTCCCATAGGCATCCCGGATAGCAAAGGAAATAGGAGGAGAGACAACGGGTCTCCGATTGATAAACAGGTATTGTCCTGAGCGGTTGTGTCTTGTATTTTCTGGCATGCCTATGATCCCTTTTACACTAAAGGGACCATCAGCAATATCTACATGCACGACATTTGCTCCAAAGGGGGCTCCCAAAATACTAGATATTCTCTCATGCAGTTGCTCTAAAACTTCCGTTTTCTCAGTAATTGGCGTACTAAATGCTAAATTTTCTTGGTGGTACAGCTCAAAAGAAACATCCGGATATCCAAGGCTTAGTGTTGTGATTACGCGGGTGATTTCAGAAGATAGGGCTACGGGACTTTTTTGGAATTTTTTTCGTGCCGGCACATTAAAAAAAAGATGCCTTACTTCCATTGTTGTCCCCCTATTTCTAGGATATGGGGTAACGCTCTGTATCTTTCCCCCATCGACTTCCAGCTGCACTCCAGTTTCCTTAAGAGATGTCGTAAGGGTCATCTTAGAAATAGAGGCGATCGACGCTAAGGCCTCTCCCCGAAAACCCATGGTCTGAACCTCAAATAGGTCTTTGGCATCATGGATTTTCGAAGTAGCATGCCTCTCAAGGGATAAAAGAGCATCATCTCGATTCATCCCTATCCCATCATCGCTGATACGGATAGAGTGGAGCCCACCCCCTTGCACTTCAACGACTATTTTTTTGGCTCCTGCGTCCAAAGAATTTTCTACCAGCTCCTTAACAACAGATGCCGGGCTTTCAATAACTTCCCCAGCCGCAATTTGGTTGATCGTAATATCTGATAGTACGCGGATAATAGATGACATAAGACCTCTTTCTTTTCATCGTAACGTAAAAAGCCCTAATCCCTCACCAAAAAACCAAATTTAACACAGCTGTTGCTGAATAATAATCCCTAGATTACATATACTATAGATAATTGGATGTACACAATGCCTACAACACCTATAGCTGCGTCTATCGTTAAAAAACTCTCCTTAGCCGGCCATATAGCCTACTTTGCCGGAGGGTGGGTGCGCGATTTTTTAATGCAGCGCCCCTCTGATGATATCGATATCGCAACAAGCGCAACTCCTGAGCAGGTACAAGCGCTATTCCCCAAAACAATCCCTGTCGGGATCGCTTTTGGGATCGTCATTGTAGTAGAAGAGGGGCACCAATTCGAAGTAGCTACATTTCGTCAGGATCAAGGATATGTAGATGGGAGGCGGCCTCAGGGAATATCAACCGCAACTCCCGAAGAAGACGCCCAAAGAAGAGATTTTACGATCAATGGGATGTTCTATGACCCCCTAGAAAAAAAACTCTACGATTATGTCGATGGTCAAAAAGACATTAAAAAAGGGGTTATTAAAGCTATCGGCAATCCCCATGAGCGTTTTCTAGAAGATAGACTCCGGATGATGCGAGCTGTTCGCTACTCTACAAGGTTTAACTTCCCTATAGAATCAGAGACACTCCAAGCAATACTTGCTCATGCAGATAGCCTGCTTCCGGCGGTAGCTCTTGAAAGGATCTGGCAAGAATTTAAAAAAATGTCCCAATTTGCTCACTTCGATACGGGTCTTGTTATTCTGCATAAGTTAAAACTACTGCCCACGATTTTCCCTTCATTAAAAGATGTTACAGTTGAAGAGATCCAAAAAAGAACAGCTTGTATAGAACACTACCCTGAAAAAGCCCCACCAATTGCTGAGCTCTTAGAACTCTTTCATGATGATTCTCTCGAAACCCTCCTGCAGCTCTGTGAGTATTTAAAATTATCGAGACAAGAAAGGGAATTCGTTCAGTATCTTTACTATGTAAAACATCTTCTGCAGCTTTCAGAGGATCGCCTAAGAGATATAGAGCCCATAGAGTGGGCTCAGCTCTACGCAAATAACCACAGTGACATTGTTCTAAAAATCATCGCTTCAAGATATCCAGTCGAAAAAAGAGAAGATTTTCTCGATTTTCACTTTAAAAAAAGACAGCTTCTGGAGCAGGCGATACTTCGCATCCACTCAAAAAGTCCTATCGTCCGCTCAGAAGATCTCCTAAAAGCAGGGATAAAGCCGAGCACGAAAATGGGAATATTACTTAAAGAAGCTGAAAGGATATCTGTAAATGAAGGACTAGAAAATAGAGAGGAGATTTTGCAAAAGCTGCAAAAATCCCCTCTCTGGCTAGAATAACTTTATGCGTCTGCAGCAGCTCTTTCAGCTCCCGCTGCTTGGATAGCTCTTTGAAAGAGATTGGTTCCGGTTACAAGCTGACCTGGATTGTTTATATTAAGCACCATCTGGCTCATTAGCGACCCTTGATGGAGAGCTCCTGAAAGGGCTCCAATTTGGTTAGAGACCAGTTGTATTGCAGCTTTTCGGTCCGCAGAAACTCCCTCTATATTAATAGAAGAATTAAGCAATTTTCTAATTAAAAGAGCTTTTTCTGATGGAGAAAGAGCCTCAAGATTTCTTTTGGCTTCTAATAGAGCTGCATGCCGCGCGTTGTACTGCGCAAGAGCTCCTACAGAAAATCTTTGAGGGCACGTAATTTCCCCTTCGAGTTCAACTAGCTGCGCGTAATTGGCTAGTGGAATATAAATTTCCGGGAAAAATCCATCAATTGCATCTCGTCCTCCTTGCACAGGGTTTGCCGCTGCTGCATCCTCACAAAGATGTCGTACGAGATCATCGTTACGATATACTTGCGTAGAGGCATCTTTAACTAGTCTTTCCAGCTTTTGTTGGTAGGCTGTTTCAGCACCGGTAAAGTTGTTGCCGAGCGGAATTATTCCTGCAGCATCAGGGGCTCCTGCAACTGGTGCAGCAATACCAAGATGTTGCATGAAATCTCTAACCGCGGCTTGGAGCTGAATACTTCTTTCTTCAGGTGTTACCTGAGCATCCCCTGCTTGGCGATTAAAAAACCTCTGCACAGTCTGTCTATGCTGTGGGAAGCGAGTAAAGAAGTCGTTACCCGGGGCCCCTGGTCTATCAGCCGCTATCAATCTATCATCACGCGCTGCTTGCAGAAGATCTACAGCGGCCGTTCTAAATGCGTCAGTGAGAAAATTTGTCGTGTAAGCCACAGATACTGTTCTGCCAGCAATATTATTAAACATAGAGCCTAAAACTAGATGTGCAACAACCGATGAAGTAAGCGACTGCACATTCAGAATAGCGGCATCTGCTAGGTGATACTTTGTTGCAAGGCCATGTGCTAAAAAGAACACTTGAGTAATGAGCACTGAGCTGCAATTAAAGCTATAGGACCAGCATTTAAGAGTGTATTTCTGAAGAAATTCACTCTGGGCACCTGTAGCAATGTGAATAATTGTGGCAACAATTGCAATAGCACCGGTGGCCGCCGCTTCAACCAAGGCGACAACAGAATTCAGTGTCATACCTGTGTAAGAAGTTGCATAGGCAAGAGCTTTTAATGGCACTTCAAATGTAGGCCTTTCTTTTGCGGCATAAAAAAGCTCGTTAGCACTGTAATTGATAAGATGAAATACTCTGGCACTAACAGGCCTAAAGTGCATATTATCACGAGATAGATACTCTGATGTTTCCCTTAAAATTGGAGCTAAAGGAGCACCAGCCCCCGTTGGCATAACTGCAGACATAATTACCTTCCGTTAATTAATAACAGCCAAATTATAAACTAAAACAATAATAAATAAAAACGTAAAATAATAATTACATTCTATCAATAAAAATTGAGGGTTAACCTCTTTAAATAAGAGCTTTACCAAGATCCCTCCAAGTGATATCTTTGGCTTAGATCTTTAATTTAAAGCTGAACTCTTATGAAGCCCTTTGTACAAGTAGAAAACATATCTAAAAATTTTTATAAAAAATCTGAAGTTTTCGCAGCTCTCTGCAATATCTCCTTTACCGTTGAAAAAGGGGAGATCTTCGGAATCATGGGACAAAGTGGCGCCGGAAAATCCACCCTACTTAAATGCCTTTCTTCCCTAGAAAAACCCACATCGGGACAAATTCGGATTGCAGGAGAAGAGCTTACCACCTTGCAAGGACAACCGTTACGTCTTTTTAGAAAACGGATCGGCATGATTTTTCAACATTTCAACTTACTCTCCTCTAGAACTGTCGGAGAAAATATCGCTTTTCCCTTACAGCTAGCTGGGGTAAACCCTGAAGAAGTTCAAAAAAAAGTAGATGACCTGCTATTTCTTGTTGGCCTCAGTCACAAAAAAGATGCTTACCCATCGCTACTGAGTGGTGGAGAAAAGCAGCGGGTAGGGATTGCAAGAGCTCTAGCCCTAGCGCCCGAAGTGCTTTTTTGTGATGAAGCGACCTCCGCTCTCGATCCTAAAATGACTAAAGAGATCTTGCATCTACTTAAAGATCTGAATCAAACACTCGGCCTTACCATCATCCTCATCACCCACCAGATGGAAGTAATAAAGCAAATCTGTAATAAAGTAGCTGTTATCGATAAGGGAGAGATCGTAGAAATGGGCTCTGTCTCAGACATTTTTAGTGAGCCAAAGCACCCAACAACCAAACATTTTCTGCAAAATTCAGTCCATGAGCTTCCTTCTACCCTATTCAAAAATGCAGGACCTAATAAACAGTTCCTAAGATTATATTTTAAAGGGGATAGCGCTAAAGAGCCAATCATTACCCAGCTCATCCGGAGCTATGAAGTGTCGGTAAACATCCTTCTTGGCTGGTTAGACTCTCTGCAGGACACTACGATCGGCAGCTTGACAGTGGAGATCTCAGGTGATGAAGCAAATCGAAAAAAGGCCCTTTCTTTTCTACAAGAAAGTGGCGTACGCTATGAGGTTTTGACACATGACATCCGATAATATCCTGCTTGCTTTAGATCTTTTACCCTCTGCCTTATTCGACACCCTGTATATGGTGATTGCTGCTTCTTTTTTTGCCTTGCTTCTCGGCCTTCCGATGGGTGTCATCCTCTATCTAACAGGAAAGGGACAAATCAAAGAAAACAGCATGGTCTATAAAACCCTTGGAACCATTGTCAACATCGGCCGATCATTCCCCTTTGCCATACTCATGATTGCCCTTATCCCTGTAACTCGGGCAATTGTTGGAACAAGCCTTGGAACAACAGCTGCCATTGTCCCACTATCGATTGCAGCGGCTCCCTTCTTTGCTCGCATTGTGGAAGAGGCTCTGAAAGGAGTAGATAAAAATGTACTGCAGGCCACCCAGATGATGGGAGCTACCACTCCGCAAATTATCACTGAAGTATTACTAAAAGAGCCGCTGCCTTCCCTGATATCCGGTTTTTCTAATATGGTGATCAATCTCGTGGGATACAGCACTATGGCGGGCCTTGTCGGTGGCGGCGGTCTTGGTAAAGTTGCGATCCAATACGGCTACAACCAATTCAACGTATTTATAATGATTGCAACCGTAATACTTTTGATCTTAGTTGTAGAATTGATCCAATGGATTTCTAACCTATGCGTTAGTAAACTGCAAAAAAAACGGGGACTTCTTTTTCATGAATAAATTGCTCTACATACTACTTGCCGCAATTACTTTTTCTTGCCACTCCACAAAAAATGAACCGAATGTAATCAAAGTAGCTGCAACTCCTATGCCGCAAGCTGAAATGCTTGGCCTTATAAAACCTGATCTGAAAGAGCTAGGGTATGATTTGCAAGTAGTCGTCATGGATGATTACAATCTTCCCAATAGAGCCCTTGCTGATAAAGAAGTCGATGCTAACTTCTTCCAGCATATCCCCTTCCTAGAGCAGCAAATACAGCAATTCCATTATCCCCTATGCATCTTAGCTAAAATCCATATTGAACCTATGGGGCTCTACTCCAAAAAAATCACCTCTCTTGCCATGCTCCCGGATAAAGCAATTGTCGGCATACCAAGCGATCCTAGTAATGGAACTAGAGCTTTGCTCCTTTTACAAAAGCAAGGACTGATCACTGTCCAATCAGGTAAAAGCATACTCACCACAAGAGATATTCTTACTAATCCTAAGAACCTGAAAATCCAAGAGATCGATGCTGCGATGCTATCTAGGACACTGCCTGATGTAACGCTCGCTGTGATTCCCACAAACTTTGCGCTAGAAGCAGCGCTCTCTCCAGAAAAAGATGCACTTGCTCTAGAAGACAAATCCTCCCCCTATGTGAATGTGATAGCTGTACGCTGTGATGATATGAATGAGCCTAAGCTCTTAGCTCTAAAATCTGCGATGACATCGAAGAAGATGAGTGACTTTATTCTCTCTAAGTACCAAGGGGCTGTAGTTCCTGCGTTTGCGGCCCCAATTCCTTAAGTGGGTTTAAACCTGATCTACCAAGATATTTATTGGAAGGCTTTTAAAGCTTCTTCGTAGGTTTCTATATGCACAGTCTTTCGGGAATATTCATCTATACCATCCATATGATAGCTTAAGATCCCATCAGCAATATGAACATGCCGAATTCTATCTGAAGCAACTTTAGATCCATCAGCATTAGGGATCCAGATATCAATTTCTATATTTTTAGGCGTAAACGGATACTCGTGGAGATAAGGTCGTACTTTTTAATTGTTATTAATTTCGTTAAGATACAACTGTATGGAGTAAACTAATAAATCACGTCCAATTTCAATATCAACAGTTTTAAAATATTGAAATCCCATATAGATCATTTTTATATCATCCATCATTTGCCCCCCTGTACCAATCAGGTATAACTCTTTTTCATCTCTTAGTTTCTGTCCTGTCTGAATGGTAATTTTATGAGCAAACTTGCTATGATGGACTTCTCTAAAAAAAAGGAAATAAATCAGGGCAAATATAAGTAAGAAAGCAGGAATAACAACCCGAAAATATTGCATTTATCACCCTCAAAATACTTTAGATAATCTTCTATAACCTCTGCTATCGATCTTTGAAAAGCAGCAACCGATAATGAATTAGACCACTGGCATAAAATACGGAATAGTACCGCCTTTGCAACTTTTGGCTCCCTAAAATAACTCATATGGATTCCCTGCAAAGGACCGATCAATAATCACCTATTCTACCAAGATATTTATTCGGAGGTTTTTAAAGCCTCATTATAGGTCTCCTCGTGCACAGTCTTACGAGAATACTCTTCCTCACCATCCATGTAATAACTTAAGATCCCATGATTAGCATGAATATACCGAATTTTATCTGAAGCAACTTTAGATCCATCGGAGTTAAGAATCCAGATACCAATCTCAATATTGTTAGCAGTGAAAGGAAATTCATGAAGATAGGGGCGCACTTTCTCATCGCTATTAATTACAGTCAGATATTCTTCAATAGAAGAAAGCAGTAGTTCTCTTCCTCTATCAATATTAATAGGGTGAAAATATTCAAATCCCATATACATCATTTGTATATCATCCATCATTTTCCCTCCCGTACCGATGAGAAACAACCCATTCTCGACACTTAGCTTCTGTGCCGTTTTAATAGTAATTTTATCTGCTAATTTTTCATAATCATCTGACTTTAGAAAAAAAAAATAAATCAGGGCACATGCAATTAAGAGAACAGAGATAACAACGCGAAAATATTTCATTTATAACCCTCATAATCCTTTAAATAAGTTTCTATTACCTCTACTATCTTACCTTGAAAAGTATGGCTGTCAAACCCATGATCCGGAGAAGGAGTCCCTGGAGAAGGGTTCAACATGAAAAGCTGATCACCATAACGGAGTTTGCCAACCACATCCAGATGAGGGACAAAATCTCGTTTACTCGCAAAGTTATAAACCTGATGACACAATTTTCTAGGAACAATAGCTCCCGGAGACACTGCTATAACATCAATCCTATCCCTTATAGATTTTGGAGAAGAAGCAAGCGCATTGAACACATGAATTGCTCCTCCGCTATGACATATTTGAAGAAAATTTTCATTAGGTCCATGGGTGGCAATAAATTGATTCCATTGCTCTTTTAATAATCTAACTGGTGGTGAGGACACTCCAAAATGCCCTGCTATACAGTCAAGAACATCTAAGACTGGATTATGGGTCGCATTATAAATGCCATGGACTTTGGCTCCATGAGCATATTTACTGATTCTTGCACAATGTCCTTCAGATTCCTGACGTGTATTATTAATTCCATTGATAAATCCGATGCCTCCACTTCTAAGATCCACAGATCCCATTTCATAGGCAGAGGACTGTACTTGGAGAGAAGAACGAACCCCTTCAACAGCAAAGAGGGGGCTAAATGAGGAGAGTATATTTTGAATATCTCCCCCTCGTTTACAGGTGCGATGCGCCTCGCAATAACAAGCTGGTTCATATTCCCCATAAAAATAGCCAAGGAAGTCTTTACTCTGATTTTCATTACCTTGAGCGGCTAGTCCAAAATAATCAACATAGGATATGGGATTGTTATGGACAAATAGGTAGAGGTTAGGGCCATCCAGATCTCCTGCTGGATCGGGGGATATCCATCTTCCTAATTGAGGGTCATAATATCTGTAGCCAAAATGGATCAGTCCTGTTTCTTGATCAATCCGTTTGCCTTGATATCTCCAAGGATTAGCCACAGAAGACTCTGTAACAATTCCCTCTTTTTTATTGATGATCTCCTCTTCTCCGAAAGCAGAATACCGATAGGTTTCCACAATTGAACGTTTTACTGGCTCAACAAGGCAGGTAATATTGCCTTGGAGATTGTAAAGGGGGATATAAAGCTCTTTTTTGATCTCAATAGCACAAGAGGCAGAAGATTGCGGATGATGGGGATCACTTGGAACCTTTAACTCAACAATAACCCCTTTCTCATTCACGCAACCGAGTTCTGTTTCTCCTAAGTAAAAATAACGGAATACTTGTTTCTTTTTACCTTTTCGGTCAACACACTTTGAAAGCCTCCTACCACTTAAATCATAGGTAAATAAGACCTTATTTTGCTCTGGGTCTTCAACTGAAATAAGCTGATTTAGAGGGTTCCATTGGTAGATCCAGGTTTTACCGGATAGTGTTTTAAGGGCGAGATTTCCATTTGGATCAAACGAATAAATGGCATCTTCAGTTTCGATGAGCTGATTTAGGTCGTTAATTTTATAAGGTGCCCCATCTTTTTCAAGAGGATTCCCCAGAGAATCATAACTATAAGAGTGATCTAAGGATCCTCTTTCTGAGATGAGTTGAGAAAGGGCATTATAACCATACTTTGTTGAATACCTAATATCATCTACGGCACTAGTCTCTGTTTGAGTCATGTTATCAAGCAGATCATAACCACCTTTAGACACTTTATCTTGAAAAAAATCGGTGGTAATTTCTACTCGTCTACCCAACTCATCCCAAAATTGATTTCTTTTTCCCGCAACTCCCACCAAAATCTCCTCAAGGCAATTGCCCATTTGATCCCTTGCAGTGACTTTGCTGGAGTACATTTCTTTGCCCTCTTTGCTGAGGCGGCGGCAGCTTCGAACAAAAGGACCATCGTATGTATAGGCAATAACGGATTCATCAGGGAGTTTCAGCGTTTTAATTTTCCCTTCCCCATCATATGTCCGACTTACCTGATAAAACCCCCACTGATCTTTAATGATTTCCATTAAGAGTAAGTCATTAACGTCGTATGAGTATTTTAATATTTCAGAGGAAGCTAATTTAACCTCAGTCACATTTTTGTTCAGATCATAAGAAATTTGATGGGAAATCTCTTTCCCGCCTTGCTTGTATGAAATAAAGCGCAAATTTCCACGAGGACTATATTGATAAGTAATTGGATTCTTTGATCCAAGAGTGTATTTTGCAATCAAGTCGCCATAGGCGTTATATTTATAGCTGATCTCATTCTGCTCAAGGGTATCTTTACCATGAATAATGGATTTTGATTGAGTCTCTTCTTCTAATACGACTTCAGTCTTATAATGCCTTAAGGGCCGCCCCTTTGAAATAACAGTAGCCATGTCAGAGATTTTATTTTCTAAAACATCATATGAGGATTCTATTTCAGAAAGGAGCTCTCCTGTTTGGGTCCGTTTAAGGGTTTTAATAACATGACCTGCCACATCGTAAATCTCTTCTGTTTCATTTAAAGCAGGATCGATGACTATGCGTCTCTGAACTTTTTGCCCTTGCAGGTTGACATACGCATCATCATATAGAATTTTTTTATCTTGGATACTCCCTTTCATCGTCTTAGAAAGACGACCAAAATTATCATACTCATATTGAGTAAGAATACTTTCTTGATTTTGGGGAAAGCCTTTAACCTGCTGAAGCTGACCAGATCTATTGTAGACAAAGAGGGTTTTAGAGAGTATAGAGCCCTCCCTGTTTTCTACTCGCTCTTCGATGACTCGATCTAGGAGGTCATATTCTTTGATTTCAAGAGTGAAATTGGTTGAGGATTTCCATTTTTTTATACCCCATGTACGACCCAAAGCATCATAAATAAATTCCACCTTCTGATTGCCCTTAATCGAAGTGACAAGACGCCCTGCACCGTCATAGGTATAGGAGGTTATTGCTTCCCTAGGATTATATTCAGAAATCATATGAAAGGCGTTATACTCGTAATAACGTCTTTTGAACCCCTCTTCAGATCCTTCAGATTCTCGTTTGTAATACTCAATATGATTGAGACGCCCCATGTAATCATATTCAAATACTTGAATCAGTCCATCTTTGCCGCGATACCGGTGCAGACTCCCCTCCACATCATATTTAAAAAACTCTTTAGTCCCATTAGGGTGATGAATGGTTGTTGGCTTCCCTCGGACGTTATACGTCTTTAAGGTCTTCTTTCCTGTAGGGTCTGTAATAGAAATCGGATTATCGAAGAGGTCATAAGTATAGGTGTATACGGAGCGTATTGAAGAATCTGATTGAGGATACGTGATGCTAACGGCCCTTCCTAAATCATCATTTTCGTAGAGTGTTTCATGTCCCAATCGATCTACTTCAGATAGTTTATGCCCCCCATTATCATAAGTAAAAAGAGTTTCAAAGGCTTTTCCTTCTGTATCTGTTTCTTCTATACGAACTAGGTTATTTGCTAAATCATAGGCATATTCAACCTGGGTGGCCAAATTGGAAGTTTTTCTTAAAACCAGATTCTGATTTGTATCATAAGAATAGTGGATCTCGTTACCCATTGGGTCAGTTTCAAAGACAAGAAGTCCACGCTGATATCCCTTCAAGAGGCTATATCTATGATCCCCTTTGGCATCATAAATGCTTTGAGTCGCAATATTGCCCTGAGAGTCAAATTGATTAATGGTTCGTTTTAGAAGAATCGTTTTTTTTTGAGCCACATCATAATATTTTTCGTTGACAATCTCTGGAGCCCCCATATTGGGCAGGTCCTTTTTAGGTACAATGGATGTAATAATTCTTTCTTGAACACGATAAATGGTTTTAATATCATCGGAACCTCCATCATCAATGACTTCTCGAATCAAGACTGCATCTTCATTATACTCATAAAAATGCCGTTTTTTTATCGTTGAAAATTCATCATCAACATCATTTGAGGGCTCTCCTGCTAAAATATATTTTTTGATAAGGAGATTAGTCCCTTTTCGATAGCAAAATTGAATAGCAGATCCCTTTTCATCTCCTTGGACAAATCCCTCGGTATCTTTATCTGAAAAGTAAGAATACTTTTTTACATGAACCTCTCCTTTAGGCTTCCCATTTTTATTTATCTCCAAAGGACCCGAATTAACACCTGTAAAATTGCCACGCTCCCTTTCCTTAATGAGATTCCCACGGTTTACATCATCATAGATATAGGATTTGTAATAAAAGATAGACCCATCTCCATCTTCAATGGAAGTAGAGAGCAAGTAAGATGCAGATTCTCCCTTACCCCAAGATTTTTGATGAACTCGATAAAGAAAACCGTCCAAATACTGTTCAATGCTTGTTAACTGACAATCTTCTTCAAAACAATAAACAGTCTTGCGATTCGTGGGATCAGAGACTTGTGTACAACCCTTTTCATAAGAAAATTCTGTAGTTGCTAGTTCTCCTGATCCTGTAGGTGTTGTAACAGATTTTACTTTTGAATCCGTGTAATAGTCTACTTCTACAAAGCGCCCCTCAGGCAGTATTTTCTTTTGCAGAAGAGCGCGTCCCTTAATTATCTGATATTCATAATGTAAATCAGGTCTATTGGATCGGATTACTTCAGTTAAAAGAGAGGGGCCAGTAGGATCTTGCTCAAAGCAATAATCAACTGTTTGACCATCACTTGCTTCAATATGAATATCATGAGCATAATCCAACTTAATCCAAGCCAGAACCTTCTTCTCAGAGGCATTAGTTTCTTTAATAAGAGATACCTGCCCCTGTGGGGTGAACTCATAGAAAATTTTGTTGCCGCTCGGAAGAATCTCATGATGCAAAATATACATCTCCAAAGAAGGATGCTTGACATAATATCGTTTTCCACCGTTGCAGAGAATCAACTCAAAGCTATCTGTTTGATGATGAAAGTAGAGTTTATTATTTTTTAGACTCGTCCAAGAATGAATTGAACCTCTAGCCGTGTTGGCAAGGCCTAGAGGCTTTTCTTCAACATTAATTGTAAATAGAGATGGTTTAGATCCTGTGCTACTCTGCCATCCTTCATAGGTTAAGATGCTTCCTTCTGGTAAACCCACAAAAACATGAAAGTACTCAGAGTTCCCTTTAGAAGAGGTGTAACTTTGGTTCGCCTCCTCTTTTTTAATAAAAAGGAAAGTGTGTGGATTAAAGCGCCAACCGCCAAATGAGGCTATTTGTAAATCATCCCGGCTACTATAAAATCTAGATAAAATCAAAGGATCTGGAGCAGCTACTATGAGATCGGTTTCTTGCTCTGTGTAATCACCGTGTATCGTACTGACATTTTCTACCAAGCTGTCTCTGTCTCCTTCTCGGGATCCCAAGCACATGCTTTTAAAATCATTTTCAGTTGCAGTAACAGAGTAAGAGCACAAGACATGCAGGATCATGTAAAAAATTACTACGATACGTTTCATGCCGCCTCTCTTAAAAAAATCAAGAGAGGCTATTAAAGACTACTCTTACGAAAAACTGCAAATGCTTTCTCTGCTAAGTTTTTTTCGTAAAATGATTTTATCCTTACGAAGTACGAAGGGGGATCTTCCTGCTTTCACCTCAACTCCTTAAAAGAGTGTTAGTCCCTCTTAGAAACTTTAAAAAATAAGAAAAGTCGATTATTTGATCGAAATATTCGCTATTTATACCCTCCTTCTTATCCCGTTTACATGCATTAAAATAGGGCAAACAGAAAAGCCTGTAAGACAGGATATTCGTGAAATTTTTTCTTCTCCTTCTTCAATAACTTTAGTTGGAAACGATGTAGAGTGAAATTTTATCACATAAACATAAAGGGTGGATTTTCCCTCGAAAGATCTGTCATTTCAAGTCTGAGAAGGTCTTCTAAAGCGCCATAACTCTTCAACACACGCAGGTCAAAGGGTTCAACAGCATCATCAATTACAACGGGGTAGATCATATAACATCCCCAATATTAATATTTTAAAGTCAAACATAAAAGAACTGAGAGAAATCAATAATATCATTAAAGACATCACCTTCTTTGATTGCCTGGCTTACTCCATTAACATGGATAAGAACGGGCCTAACAGACACTCCTTTTGGGGCAGACAAGCTTTCGATCTTCTTTTCCATTTCTTCAATAACAGAGCTTTTGACCTCAGAGGAGCTAAATTTGATCTCGCATACATAAAGGGTGTTGTGCTTGGTTTGGATTAGCAGGTCTATTTGGCATCCTTTCATTCGCTTTGTTTTTCTCTGAAAAAATGGCCCTGCGTTTGAAATATCAGAAATGTCGATCCGAAGAATTTCACATAGCTTTTTAAGGTTATTCATAACAAGATTTTCAAATTGTAGACCCATAACGGATTCCCATCCAGGAAGGCTGATGAAAGACTTTGAATCAAATAAGTTTTTAGAAATTCTATCCTTGTTTGGTTCAATGTACCTCAAATAGAACCTGAGATAGTTATCCTTTAGCCTGAACTTTTTCAATCTAGATTCCTCTTTTGTCGATAGATTCCATGTGCAGTCTTCCTGGATAAATCCTGAGAGAGCGAGATTGTCTAAGCATCTTGATAGATATCCACTCTTTTCAATCCCCAAGCTTTCGCTTATCTCGTCGAGAGATAGCGATGAGTGATCAAGAGCCTTGACGATATTTCCATATGTTGCTGCTTTTTTAGAGAACAAATCTGAGAAAATTTGATCGAACTCGCGGAATAAAATCCCATTAGACTGGAAACAAAGTCTTTGAATGTTATCCTCTGATGAGTGTGAAGGAATTATCTCTTCCAGATATTTTGGAATTCCACCCATCACAGACAGCACTTTGAACTTCTCGTAAGCGCTTACCTTATTTCTTTTAGCACCCCAAAACTCACTACTTTCATTTATGGACAGCTCTTTCAAAACCAAGTCTAAAGAGATTCGCCCAACAAATCCTGTGGTTTGCAAGATGTTTTCTTCTATCCAGCTAGATACGGACCCACAGATGATCATGATCAGATTTGGATTCTCAGAAAAATGTAGGTCCCAGGCTGTTTTGAGCTTTCCAAGAAAATCAGGGTCTTCTGACCCCATCCACGAAATTTCATCTAAAACAATGACGATCTTTTTGTTTTTGGACAAGTTCCCAAGAAAAGAGAAGTGTTCAACCCAATCGGAAGCCTGCATCTTTGGCATCCCGAAGATCTTGGACATCTGGGCAGAAAAATCATCTAATTGTCTTTGCTTATTGATCCCTGGAACTGGGGGAAGACCAGAGAAAATCCAACTGGTTTTATCTGAAACAAACTCTTTAATCAAACGGCTTTTCCCAACTCGCCTTCTGCCTCTGATCACGACTAAGCTAGCCGACTTTTTTTTCAGTAAAAGCTCTAGGGATTCGATCTCTTTTTTGCGTCCAATGAATTTCATGCCAGTCTCATGTACTAAGATTTCAGCCTGTTCCTACTACATGTAAACGACAAATGTCAATCATATGTAGTAAGATTTAAGCTCAATCCTACTACATATAAACGACAAATGTCAATCATATGATGTGCTAAGCAGTGCTTTCCACAGGGACATTCAAATTTGATTGATAAAAACAAGAACGTTCGCTCTTAGAAAAATCGAAAATTATTCGCTTAGAATAGTCATTACCTCCTCGAATGTGAGATAAAAACATATGCAAATCGGTAATTCTCAATTGGTTACAACGCAGAGATTCGCTGCTACAAACTACCTGATCCGTAGCATAAGATCGACAATTGTCGATCTTATGCTACGGGGACAACACAAAGAATCGTTAATTATTAATAGATTACAACACTAAAACCCAGACAATCTACACCTGAGCAACAACTTAATTCAAAGGGATATAGAGCTTTGTAATCAGCTTTTCCGGGTCTGTTTTCACGTATTCCATATTAAAATACTCACAGAATACGGATCTTGTTTCATCGAAATTCTCCCGGCTCTCTGGCAGCCATTTTAAGAAAATCCTATTGAAAGCATCTTCCAACCCTTCATAAGGCCCGTTATGCGTAAAGATGGCATACTTCCCTCCTTTCAACACTTGAGATCCTACCTCTCCTTTTCCGGTGACGCCTATCGGGGCGAGAATAGCCGCATCACAACGGAGTTTGTCCTCACTTGTCACCTGAGGATCGTCATGAGAAATGCCAAAATATCTAAGTTTCAAGCGGTCTAATCGATTTACATTGATAAAGCCATTCATAGCCTGCCAAGCCGACGAAAAAGATTGGGTATAATTTCCACATCTTCTAATGAAAAGAAGAGGCATATCTGGAAGGGATTTTTCAATTATCTCTGGTTTAATCATGAGTAACTCCTTAATTTTCTGGGTCATTATGTCTAACGCAGCATACAGAGATCGATAGCTCTTGGGAGACGACCCTATAAACTGCTTAAAAGCTTTTGTGAAAGCCGAAGGAGTCTCAAAACTTGCATCCAATGCAATTTCGGTAACTGACCGCTCAGTATACCTTAACTTAGCCGCTGCAGCTTGCATTCTCAGTCTTTTGACGTAGTCATGCACTGTCTCTCCAGCAATTGCTTGGAAAATACGATGAAAGTGGAATGGGGAGTAGCAAGCAACTTTTGCTAGCTTCTCCAGAGTCAGTTCTTCGTCGAGATTTTCCTCGATGTAGATCATGACCTTCAAAACTCTTCTTGCATATTCTTCTGCTTGGTCCATCCGGGACTCCTTAGCTTTTACCTATAAACATACTCCATCATCAAAAAAGGAAACTTTTCCATTTTTGCTATTTTTAAAGATTACCTATTCCCCTGTCTAGCTTTAGCGACCCACGACCTTGATCCACATCATAAGACCAACAAACGTCGATCTTATGATGCGTCGATAAAAAGAGAGAATCATTAATTATTAATAAGTTACAGCAGTGAAAATCTAGATTACTTAGAGCCGAGCAACATCTTCATTGGAGAGAATCCGTTGCACTTCTTCCTGAAATTCAGGACAAAGCTCGGGGTAGGTCGCCTGGAGCCAGATCTCCATTTTTTTGCTAACACGAAGAACTTCACGAAGGTAATTGATCGGATCTTTGATACTCTCATCTTTGATGATACGACCAATATCTACTTCAACGGCTTTTCCATCGATGAAGCCGTAGTTATTACTAACTCCTCCGTCCTTATCGACGTACCCTTTTTGGCACCGGTCTTTGATTAGGCGAAGAACTGAACTTAAAGCCTCTAAAGCGCGAGGGGCCTGGCCCTGATCGATGAGATCTGAGACGTAAGGAACTATCATCTGCGCTTTTTTCTGAAGAACAAAAGGAACCTTGTTAAGAGAAACTAGGTGCTCTTTGCCTACTTTATCGATAAAAGTTACTTTATCATGTAAATAATGAGTTTTATTAAGGTGGACAAAAAGGAGCCCCGTTTCTTCTTTAAAATCTTCATAGGCCGATTTAAAACTCTCAAAGGTCTCCTGCCTTAACCTCTCTCTTCTTTGGATTTTTTCAAAGCGAAGTTTTTCAAGCCACGGAAGGGGTAGATAATTCAGCCAATATTTAGGAGTCAGCCTTCTCATTTTAAAGAATTTAATTACATATTTTTGATCTTCAGAGATGAAAATATAACAGTGAGCACCAGAATCAAAGTAATAAAAATTTTGATGTAGGACATCTTCGATCTTAGTAAATTCTGCAGAGGTGGGAGGCTTTTGGATTAACGCGTCGCGAAAAACAAAATTCGAGCTAATTTTAGCAGTAGAAAATCCGGACGGCTTATGACAAAATTGAAGTCCAATAATAAAAAGCATAACAGGCCAGAGTACCAGCAGAGAAAGCTTAAAATATTGTTTGTGTCTTTTCTTCATATTATGTGTTTTTCCGCAGAGGAAATCATTGCCTCAGAAACTAAATTGTGCAATCATCATCATTTTAAAATTTTTAGCAATCAAGAAATGATATCACGAACAATTACCAGCCTGCAACATCCGTTTGTTAAATATTGTGTGAAGCTCCGCACGGACAAATCCTTTCGTCAAAAAGAAAGGAAAGTCGTGATCTGCGGCAGCAAGCTCATCACAGAGCTATCCACCTACACGCCCTTAAAAGTTTTATTCGAAACGGATGCTCATATTAATGCAGCTAAAGCGGATGAGACCTATATCGTTTCTGAAGAGATCATTAAAAAAATCTCAGGAATGCAGGCTCCCGAACCTGTCCTAGGGGTTATTGATATGCCGGAGGAGGGGGATCTTTCTGCATGCAATTACCTACTTATTTTAGATGGTATTGCAGATCCTGGCAATCTTGGCACCCTCCTGCGAAGCGCTCTTGCTCTTGGTTGGGATGGGGTATTTCTGCTACACAACACGTGTGATCCCTTTAATGACAAAGCACTAAGAGCTGCTAAGGGAGCAACTTTTCGACTCCCCCTGCAATCGGGCAGCTGGGATGACCTCCAAATGGTCCTCAAGAAAAAGAAATTTCAAGTTTTATCTGCAGACCTTAAAGGGACCCCTTATAACAAAATTCCGTGCAGCGCTCCACTAGCCTTAGTTCTTGGGAGCGAGTCTCATGGGACCTCCGCCCAAGTGAAACAATCATTTACACCTATCTCTGTTCCAATGCCCGGCCCCATGGAATCTTTAAATGTAGCAATGGCGGGAGCCATACTTCTTGCCCACCTAAGAGGATCTAATTGAGTAAAGACCACTATTACGATTTTGAAGAAGAGTTCCATTCCCCAAGTGAGAGAAAGCTCGCGCGAAATGAGCGGAAGATCGCAGTAGAAAAAGACAGGTCAAAATACAAAAAGACAGATGCAGATCAACGAAAAAAAAATGACGCTCTAAAACAAGAAGACTTTTCTCACCTCACAAGAGGAAGAATCTTAGCAATTAACCCTGAAGGAATCTTTGTTGATGCCACCGGTCAAAATTGGATCTGTCAGCTCAAAGGAACTCTTAAACAGGAAAAAAGCCGACTTAAAAACTTAGTTGCTGTCGGTGATTTTGTCCTTTTTGAAAAAAAGGACAATGGCACAGGGTCTATTTGCCATGTAGAAGAAAGACGCTCTATCCTATCTCGCGCTGATAACCTACTCCGAAGGAAACAGCAACTAATTGCAGTTAACATCGATCAAGTAATCATCACCTGCTCTGTGGTATTCCCAGCACTAAAGCCCCACCTTGTCGATAGATATGTGATTGCGACGTTAAAAGGAAATATGACCCCGATCATTGCGATTAATAAAATTGACCTGCTTAAAGAAAATCCCGATATAGATCCTGTAACACTTGAAGTAGAAGCCTACATGTACAAGGAATTTTTAAAGGCCTATTCAGCCCTTGGAATCCCTGTAGTTTCTTTGAGTATCCATACAGGGGAAGGACTCCCTGAGCTGAAAGCTCTTATGCATGGAAAAACATCTGTTTTTTCAGGTCAATCAGGAGTCGGAAAATCCTCTCTTATCAATGCAATGACGGGATCTTCCTTGAAAACAGGCGCTGTTGTCGGCAAGACAAATAAAGGTTCTCATACTACGACAACAACACACCTTGTTCCGATCGAGGGGGAAGGGTTTTGCATTGATACACCTGGCATCAAAAGCTTCGGTATTTGGGATCTTGAAGAAAAAAATCTGCAAGCATACTACCCCGAATTTTTTCCCTTTGCAGAAAAATGCAAGTTCCCTGATTGCTCTCACCGCAATGAGCCGGATTGCGCTGTGAAAAAAGCGGTAGAAGAAGAAAAAATTTCCGAGTTGAGATTTGCCTCCTATTGTGCTTTACTTGCAAGTCTTGCAGAAGAACACCGTAACCGTTAGAGGAGCTTTTCCATGTCATTTATTTCCTATATCCATGCATTAGAAGTACTAGATTCTAGAGGCAATCCCACAATCAAAGTCACAGTAGGTACCGACTGTGGAGCTCTCGCCTCCGCCATTGTTCCATCTGGAGCTTCAACGGGTGAGCACGAAGCCCTCGAGATGAGAGACGGAGACAAATCCCGCTACGGCGGTAAAGGGGTTAAAAAAGCCATAGCAAATGTCAATGGACCGTTAAAGGATCTCCTTCTAGGTCAGGATGTCAGTGAACAAGTTGCGATCGATAATCTTCTCATCGAAGCCGATGGAACAGAAAATAAAGCTAAATATGGGGCTAATGCCATTTTAGGAATCTCTCTTGCCGCAGCAAAAGCTGCAGCGACAGCTTCAGGCCTGCCTTTATATCGTTATATCGGAGGGGCCTTTGCCCACGTACTTCCCTGCCCCATGATGAATATCATTAACGGTGGAGCCCATTCCGATAGCACTCTGGATTTCCAAGAATTTATGATACGTCCCGTTGGCGCGCCAACCTTTTCTGAAGCCATACGCTCAGGTGCTGAGGTGTTTCATACCCTTAAAAAAATCCTTAAAGACAAAGGGTTTTCCACGTCAGTAGGTGATGAAGGGGGCTTTGCTCCTTTGCTTCCCTCCCATGAAATGGCTCTCGACTGCATACTAGAGGCAATCGAAAAAGCGGGATATAAACCGGGTAAAGATTTCACACTAGCGCTCGATTGCGCGGCTTCTGAATTTTATGATGTTAAATCCGGCCTCTACCTTGAGAAAAAAAAGCTTGAAAAAGGGGAATCACATAAAAAAAGATCTGCAGAAGAGCAAGTAGAGTACCTAGCCTCCCTTTGTGATAAATACCCAATTGATTCGATAGAAGATGGTATGGATCAAAATGATTGGAAAGGATGGCAGCTTCTCACAAAGAAACTTGGGAAAAAGATCCAAATCGTTGGCGATGACATCTTTGTGACAAATACTAAATTTCTCGAAAGAGGATTTAAGGAAGAGGTTGCAAACGCCATCTTAATCAAAGTTAATCAAATTGGCACTTTAACAGAAACACTTCGTGCCATTGAACTTGCAAAGCAGCATGGATATGCATCGATCATCTCCCATAGATCCGGTGAGACAGAAGACACGACCATTGCCGACATTGCAGTTGCAACAACTGCCTGCCAAATTAAAACAGGATCTCTTTCCAGGACAGATCGCGTTGCTAAATATAATCGTTTATTAGAAATTGAAGATGAACTAGGAAGTGCCGCTACCTACCAAAGACTTTAACGTCTTTGTTTGTTTTCCTTTTCCTCATTAATGGTAAATTGATAGATGTTAGGCTGGCAACATATCAGTCTGACATGTGCATCCATAGGTTTTAAAGAGAAGTCTAAAGAAAGCTCGTAGGCATCCCCTGCGAGCTTTCCTATTTTAGGAATAAAATCACCGTGTGTAATGTACACCCTTAACAAGGGACGAGGACTTAAGTCTTTCCATAGTTTATATACTGAGGCTGATACTCCAGGTGGATTAAACACCATGGAACCATAACTATTTATAAGATCACTTTCATATACCAAGGTATACAAAGCAAGAACCCCTCCTAAGCTAAAGCCCATCACCTTTGCCTTTACCCCATGCTCTTTTTGGCTTTTTAGCCACTCTTCTAATTCCGACTTTGATTTCTGAAACACAGTAAGACCAGGTCCCTGAATATCAAGGTCGCTGAGGACCGAGGCCCATCCCTGCTTTGATTCAAGAGATAAATCAGTCCCTCGAAAGACAAGAATAGGACTTGCCTCTCCCTCGATCGGAACGAGACCAAAGGCTGGCATTCCAGACCATAAAGTAAACACCCTAGCCACCTGGTAGTCGACAAGCTCTTTAGATCCATCTTCGTAAACTATAGGTATAGGGATAACCATCCCCTCTTGAAGTGCTCTGTAAGCCAGCACCTTTGAAATAATTTCGCCTGTGGCAATTTCCAAAAAATCTTCATTTTGACATTCCAGAAACACCCTCTGAAGAAGGCGACAGGTAAATGCAATGTCTTCGTTATAGGGGGTTACAGTACCTATGATCGGATGTTTTTTAGAAAAATACCCAAAGGATTTGCTAAATTCAATTAGTGGAGGCGTTTGGTTAATATAATGAAAGCCTTCCTCTTCGAGCTGAAGTACATAAGCTCTTTCCTTCGGAGGTATGGCCCAGTCGAGCATTTTATCGAGCTTAATTAAAGTCCTAGCTCGGAGCTTGGCTTTCCATAAAGAATCTTTATCCAGCTCCTCTTTACTCGTTCCTATAGAAAAGTTTAAGGGATCTTCCGGAGTCTCTGCTATAAGAGCTGCGCTGAAAAGTAAAGAGACCACTTTTGCTAGGATTTTTTTCAATTTTCCTCTACTTAAGGTGAAAAGAGCGAATCTAACGCCTCTCCAAAATGTTGATGAATAATTGATAAACTAAATGGGATATTATCTTCTTCTTCATTTTTAGTCGCAATAATATGTAATGCTCGAGAATGAAATATATCTTGTTTATTATCAAATTGAGCAATTAATTTTTGAGAACCATTATGAATAAAAAATTCATAGGGAGATCTCCCTGCATTATATCTCGCTCCAATAACAAAGGGCCACGGCTTATCAGTAAATATACTATGCCCTTGCAAGACATCCTGAAAACAATCCTCCCCTATAAGATAATGAAGTATGGAAGGGAAGATATCCATGTGAGAGCTAACAACCTTAGAAGAAACCTCAGAATTCACCTCCCCAGAGCCCATCTTATAATACAAAGGAACGTTAAGTTGAGGTTTCGTTAAATCAGTTGCATGAAATAAATGGCCATATTCATAAAACTCCTCTCCATGATCTCCAGTAAAAACGATAATAGAGTCCTCATACAAAGATTTAGCCTTAAGGGTATCTACAACTTTTTCAAAAAGAGAATCGACATAATGGATTGCATTACGATAGCGATTTTGAATTTTCTCAATATTTTTTTGAGAGACAGCGGCTTCTAAATAATTGATCTGCTCATCTATCGGGGTAAAAAGAGGGGGCGCGTCCTGGGGCCAGCTATAGCCGAAATGGGTTGAATCCAGAAAGACGATAAAAACCCTTCCGCCAGATCTCTCCCCTTTATTAATATCCGCGCATAGCGCATCAATTGCCATAGCATCTGCCTGCCAAGGGGCAGTAGCATCATCCATAGCACAACACTTGCCTTTGTCAAGCAAGTAGCTATTTTCCCCAAAAAGCATTTCATCCATCTGATAGAAAGAAAGTCGACTTCCAGAGTACATCTGGATTTCGTATCCCATTTTTTTAAGGAGCAAAAGAGGGACGCTTCCCTTTTTCCACTGATCTACTTGGTAGTTTGAAAAGTGAAAGGGTAGTAGTGAATAGAAAAGAGAAAACCAAGAAAATTGTGTTGCATTGGCATTGGACATGGCTAAGGGAAAATGGATGGATTCACAGCGAAATTGACTGAGCGCCGGAGCGACTTGCTCTGTGATAAAATCTTCCCTTAGGCTTTCTGCAATGAAAAGAAAAATATCGGGTTTTCTCTGCAATGAAAAGGGGCGAGAATCAAGCTCTGCAAAACAGTCCTTATCTTTCCACGGGTCTTTTAAACACCCATCAACAAGCAAAACCTCATGCTCCGGAGGGAAAAAAGTAGTTTTCCAAGGAAGGGCCTTTTGGTACCTTATGGAAGTGCTTTCATGGGCAAAAGGGGAGAAAATTGAGTCCCAGACAAATAAGAAAAAAAAGGCTCCGACAGAGCAGCTAACAGCGAGCCTTCGTGAAAAATAGATCGGTTTTTTCTTAGAAAAATGATCGAGCAAGCGATATAACCATAGCCCCGCATAGAGAATAGCGCCAAAAAATAAAGCGGTTAATCCCCAAGTAGAAAGGGGGATGCTTGTAGCCTTAAGTAACTCTATAAAATTCCCTGCGGTTTCCTCTGAAACAAACTCTATTCCATACCAAATAGAAATATCAATTAATCTTTCTAAAAAGAAATCAACGACTTGAGCGAGTAAAAACAAATAGCCTGCAAGTAGAAAAAAACTCTTAAATTTACGAGGGAAGTACGACTGAATCCAAACAAAAAAACAGATAAAACCTGTAACCTCAAGAATGCACTGAGCTATGGCATACATCAAAAAGAAGTACTTAGAAAAGGAAAAAGTCGGTTCCACAAGGAATATGTGCACACCATGGATCGTGCTCAATACAGAGAGAACAAAAAAGAAAAACAGATAGTTTACGTGATGGGGTATGGGGCTAAGGATCTTGTCCGGATCTACATCATCTTTTTCAGTCATGATAACAAAGGCACATGTATTCCGATGTGACCTCCTCCCTTCTAACTAGCTTTATCAGTATGAGCGGTATCTGGTCAATGACTATTGAAAAACAAGAAAGCGACTCGTCCTCTTAAGAGGACAAGTCACTGATAAAATACTTAGATAAAATGCTTCATTAGCCCTTCATAATCGCCCTTATTAATGAAATCCTCTACGACAACAGGATTTGCATTTATCTGCGAAGAAAAGCCAGGAACATAGGGAAGCAGCTGTCCTTTTTTTGATTCTTCTTTCATTCTATCTTTAAATCCATCCACAAAACTAGACCATTTAAAATGGTTCTTGCTGATTGAATGGAGACACTTACGCAAATGAGAATCTGCGCATATGTATCCTAAAAAGCGCAAAGGATGAACAGGTCGTATCTGCTTACCTTTTTTCTCTAAAGACTTTTTCTCAAGTAGCAGCTGAAAAACGTTATTATCAGCCATTGTAGTAAGAATCTTCTTTATAGATTTCTTATCAGAATCTGTGAGGCGGAGCTGATTATATTGCTCGATTGAGGCGCTATTTTGATCCATCAGTCCACGCTTCAACACGGCAAATCCTCTTTCATTCTTATTTTCAGAGGTAGATAGCATTTCTAAAAGGTTGCTACTAAGAATCTCCTCTTCATCTTCCTCTAGATCTGCAGGTGATATTGTTTCAAGAATCTTATTTCTTGGCTCAAAATAGGAAAATAAAGCGTAGGTAACTTCATCGAGCCTGATATGGCGAATAATTTCAGAAGATGCTTGGATAAATTCAGCAAAAGGAATGGCCGGATTATCTTGCAAATATTCCTTTTCGAAATAACAGTAACTGAAATATTCATCTTCTGTTTTATCATCTTTTAACAGCTCTAGCACAAACCCTAAAGACAAGCTACGAACTTCTACAAACTCGTCATGGGGAATCCTTTCAGTTAAAAGCACTTGCAACTGCTCTTCTAAATAATCTAGTATTTGCGCTTCTTCTTTCAACTGGTAACTCAGCTGAAGAGATACAAATGAAGGACTAAAATGGAGATCGTCCGTATAGACATCATAATTAATAAATGCCTCTTTAACTAATTCTTCCAGTCTAGCTTTCCCAATAGATTCTGCAAGGATCATCGTCCATCTTTTTTTTATACTTTCAACGTCTGTAACAGGAATTTCATCCGGCTCATACGTTAAGAAAAGCTCCCCATCCTGAATACTCATTCCTTCTGCATTTAGAAATGAAGTTTTTACAGGGGCTTGATACCCAACCTTATTTTCTTTACTAAGTCTTAGCGATTTCCCCTTTAAAGAAGACGCAAATCCTTTGCTATCTTCCTCTGCTTGTGTAAAAGCTACCAAAAACACTGATGAGAGTAGAGCAATCCAATTTAATCTGATCATAAAAATCCCCCTTTGCTATTCGTAAAAAAGGGTTATAAGTAAAATCTTTATTTCCCTCAAGAGATATTCAATAGCAATCAGCTTACGATCAACAAGTTAATTTCATGTTTATGAACTTTCTTAAAAATTAACATTTACAATAAGTCGGAAAAGATTATTTATAAAGAATTAGAGATCGAATTAAACTAACTATGCGGAGGCCCAAATGAAATCAACGGTCTTTCTATTTGGAGAAGCGGAAAAAGGTGACTATTGCACTCCCCATCTCTGTAGATCTCTTCCACAACTCGCTGATACTTTTGGTAATCCCCCAAAAGAAACTCTAGGACTTTTTTATGCAGTACAAACCCTGCTTTTCAATCGAGATCTTGTTTTTTTTCGGGTAAAAGAAGAAGGATATAGCATCCAAGACTACCGTAAAGGACTTCGTCTTTTACAGGTTAAAGAAGCGATTCCCCTACTTAGCGCAATCTATATACCGGGTATTGGAGACGCAGAATTTATAGAAGAGGCAAGCGCGGTATGTCACATTCATAAAAGCCTTCTTATCATTACACAAAAAGATCTCTATGACTACCTAACAGCGCTTCCCTCTATTGATCCAACAAAGAACTAATTATGAAAATAGGTACTTAACCCTTCAGCGGTCGGTGTCATGCTTTTACTACCTGATCTCCAGTTAGCAGGGCATACTTCCCCATTTTTCTCATGATAAATAATAGCATCGAGAGTTCTTAACGCCTCTTCTACCGATCTTCCTATAGGAAGATCATTGATGAGCTGATGGCGTACAATCCCTAGCTTATCGATGATATAAAGACCTCTATAGGCAATGCCATCTTCTTCTTTAAGAACCTGATAGCTTTTTGCAATCGTCTTATTGAGATCTGATACCAAAGGATAAGTAACCCCTTCAATTCCCCCTTTACTCTTCGGGGTGCCAAGCCACGCTAAGTGGGAATAGCAACTATCTATAGAGCAGCCGACAACTTCTGCATTCCGGCTTTTAAAATCAGCGAGCCTTTCTTGAAAAGCATGCAGCTCTGTAGGACAGACAAACGTGAAATCGAGCGGATAAAAAAAGAAGACAATATATTTACCAAGATAATCTCTTAAGGAAAAGTCCGATTGAATTTTTCCTTCAGCTACAGCTTGTACAGAAAACTGAGGCGCTATTTTACCAATAAGTATGTGTGACATCATTCCTCCAAAAATTTAAGAAAATCGTTTCTCTGCGTCTTTCATCCAAGACTCTTGAGCGATGCTCGTGCTCCCTCCGTGACCCGGATAGACTTTGGTATCTCCAGGAAGATTAGACAAGATAAGTAGGGACTCCCACATCCGAGAAGGCTCAGAGGTTGGAAGGTCTACCCTTCCCATGCATCCCCGAAATAAAGTATCTCCAGAAATGAGTGTTTTTTCTTCAGGGATATAGAAACAGATACATCCGGGGCTATGGCCCGGAGTATGAATGACCTGAATCTGCATATTGCCAAGAGTTAGGATCTCTGTGCCTTCTAAGATTTGATCAGGAATGACCCCTTCTATAGGAAAATACAGAGAGAGGCCATCAGAACCTGGATGCTCCACATTGCCGACATCTTCTCTATGCACCACAACAGGGCAACCAAACTTTTTTTTAAGCTCTGCCAGATCCGCTATATGATCCCAATGGGAATGGGTAAGAACTATTTTTTCGACAGAGAGCCCTTCAAGGTTTATCTCAGCAATAAGCTCCTCTGCACAGTCTTTTGGAGCATCGATGATCCAAGCCTTTTTAGTATCGGTGCATGCCAAGATATAGGCGTTAGTTTCAACAGGTCCTGCAGGAAAAACGCTTATCATCATAGATATGTAAAGGGGGTAAAATGATTGCACCGGAGAGGATTCGAACCTCTGGCCTCACGGTTCGTAGCCGTGTGCTCTATCCAGCTGAGCTACCAGTGCATGAGGCCACCCATCATCACAATAAAGAGGTTTTTTGCCAAGGGTTTTTCCAGGATTTGATCTCTTTAACGAGATAAAGAAATTTATATGCTAATTTAACGGTACCACAAAGGAATAGTCTTTAAATGCTTTTCTATGGCACTTTTTAGCTCCTTTTCCAAAGGGAGATCTTTTACCGTTTTCCATGCCTCTGAAAATTTTTGAACCGTTTCTTGCACGGTATCTACTACCAGTTTTTCAGAAAGGTCCACTTTTGAAGCAAATCTCTTAAATTCATCAAGAGTCAGCGAAGAAAACTCTTTATTATCTACGAAATTTAAAGCCAGCCTATCCTCCGGCAAATAGAGTATTGTGGAAACAAAATCGTAAGCTGGGGCAAGTTCTACCTTATTTCCTTCCCTGTAGATAAGAGACCAGTTTTTAAGATGCATATCTCCATTGCCAATCAGAGCATTAAAAACAAAACGTTTAATAAACTCTGCAATCCCGGCACTCCCTACCTCTCTCGAAATTACCTCAGCTATGTTACGGTAATTTGCTTTGTCATACTTTTTTTCAGGATAGACTCCGAATACTTGCGCAAAATCTTCAATATGAACTTTATCCCCATTGTCTTTCCTATCGAACCTTTTAATAACAAACGCACTATTCCCTAGCTTTTCAAATCCTTTAGGAAGTCCTTGAAGCTCTTCAATTTTTCTGAGCATTGTAGGAGGAACATCGATCCCAACCATTCTTGCTAGCTCCATCATGGTATACTCATTTTCTGGAACTCCTCGGAAGCTTGTATGTGGCAGCTTAATTATCCAGTCGCCTCCAACGCCATCTACAGGTATCACCAAACCATGATCCATTTTTTCTATAGCTGAAAATTTAAGCTGAACACCTGCTAAAGAAAAATGAAAGACAGGATCCTTACTTTTCTCCTCTTTTAACAAGGTATTAATAGAAGGAAAAACTCCTCCATTTTTATCATAATCTTGGATGGTAAGAGCTCCGGGCAAATCGGAACCAAGAGAGCTTAGAAGAGAAAATTCATGCACAGGATTGATACCAGCTCGTTTTGCCAGATATTCTCGTAAATCTCCTTCCGGCAGAAGATTCGAGAAAAAAGGAGGAAGCCTAGTTCTTGTAGTTTTTACCTCAGTGATGAGCTCTCCCCAAGAGCCTTTAAAAGATAGGCTAAGGATCGGCCTGGATGGGTTATTTACGTAACCCTCATCAAAAGCAAATAGATTCTTATCCCCTGGTAAATGAGTAAGCGTTCCAATCGTGTCATTGTATAGAAGAACTTTAAGGACTTTTATTTCAGACATCGTCTTCCTCATCTGTTAATCGATAAGCAGGAAGTGATTTCGACATGGGAGAATTACTTGATAGAGCCTGAATTGCCGGAATGAATTTCGGTGACACAAGGACAAGTTCTAAATCTAGAGCCCTGGCTATCTGTATAAGACTCGAGGTTTGCAAGTCGACTTTCCCATTTTCTATTTTAGAAATATGGCTCTGGGGAGCTCCAACTCGCGCGCCAAGCTCTCTTTGACTTAAGCCTTTTTTCTCACGAGCCGCTTTGATATCAGCCGCTATGTCCTGAATGCAGTAAATCATATGTCATCCTATATCAAACCTCATAATCTATATATTACAACATATAGTATGTTACAGTCAAATCATATATTAAAGCATATCAAATAGCCAGATTGATATGCTTTAATATATTTATGTGCCTCAGAAATAACAGGATCAAACTCTAAAGCACTAATAACCAACAATTTTTCACAATTTTCATGAGATCATGAAAATGGCCAATCTAAACTACGCAAATTCATCCCTAAAAAGTGACAAAAATCCGATCATTACACTAAGAGCTAAAATCTCCATTTCTATATAATAGCCTTTTCAAATTAACACTTTTTTTAAATGAAAAAACACTACCAATTCCTAGCGAAACCCACAAGCCTTCTACAAGATGCTCAAAATGAGCTGATGGAGATAGGCCTAGAGGACCTATATGTCATTCAAGAGGTGAATAAAGAACAGTGGCTCCTCGGCGGTACTGCCTCCAAAACTCTTCCTGAAATACTAAAGCATCTGGAGCTATCATCTATTGAACCAGAAATTGACTGGGCTGAGCAATCAGCGCTATTTTCCCCTTATTTTTCTGAAGGGAAAATCCGTGTTCCCCTATCTGAATTTTCCTCTATTGATAAAAAACTACTTCTTGAACCAGGAGCTGGGTTTGGGGATTTATCCCATCCGACAACAAGGCTTACGCTTAAGAATTTAAGCGAGCATGTCAAAGATGCCTATGTATTAGATATTGGATGTGGCAGCGGCGTTTTAAGCATTGGTGCGTCTTTAATGGGCTCGTTATTTGTAAGTGGTATCGATATTGATCCTGCAGCTCTTTTACATGCAGAAATAAATAAGACATTGAACTCTCTTGATGATGTTGAATTTTCTATGACTCCATCGACTCATTTGGATAATGAATCTCAATGGGTAGCTCTCATGAATATGACATTTCTAGAACAGAAAATGGCATGGGGCTCTTTAAAGGGTTACCATAGAAATATCTCGACGCTGATTGTTTCAGGTATTCTTACAGAACAAAGAGATGCTTATTTAACTTGGAGTTTTCAAAATGAGTGGAAGCTTGTAACCGAATCTGAGGAAGAAGGCTGGATCTCTTTTGTATTTATCTCTTCCTTTAAAGGTTGAAGCCTTCCTGTTTCTTTTACCGGCTATACTATACAACTCCCTTTAGCTCTATTTGCTTTCTTGTCACAAAGGAAACCACGTAAATAAAAATAAGACTTAATGCAAAAGCCGGTATCATGGGGACAATAACAAGACTTGTTATATATGGGTTAATACTTGGCCAAGTCGCGGCGATTACTCCACCAACGGATATGCCAGCAATCGCTCCAAAACGATTCACCGATTGCGAATATAAAGAGCAGAGGATCAAAGGACCAAAAGCGCTTCCTAGCCCACACCATGCGTACTCTACAATAGACATAATCGTAGCACTTTGACCATAAGCTAGGAAAAAGGCGACCGCTGCAAAAATAACAATTCCTATACGAGATGCATAAATGACTTCTTTTGATGTTGCATTTTTTTTAAGCATACCTCGATAAAAATCCTCAGAAAGTACTGTTGCAGCTACGAGAATCTGTGAATCCATCGTAGACATATTAGCTGCAAAAATACCACAGATGATAAAGGCTGCTAAAAACGGAAAAAAAAGAATCTTTGTCATTTCGACAAAGACCATTTCAGGTTTTGCAAGGCCCTCTGGAAAAAAGGCAACCCCTATAAAACCAACAGCGGCAGCGCTTGCCAAAGCCAAAAACTGCCATGACATTCCTAGATATTTTGACTTTTTCAAGTCGTCAACGTTTTTAATGCCCATAAATTTCGTGATAATATGAGGCTGACCAAAATAACCGATACCCCATCCTACAGACAAAGTAAAGATCGCAAAAAAGGAAAGAAAGGAATAGTCAGGTATAAGGGAAAGACTCATCCCTTTTTCCTCCAGAGCTAGCAAAACCTCAGAGACCCCTCCAACATGAATACAAGCAATGATAGGAACAAGCATTACCATAGCTAGTAAAAAGACCCCCTGGACAAAATCGGTCCATGCCACAGAAACAAAACCTCCAACGAGCACGTAACTGACTACCACAATGAGAGAAACTGAAATCCCGATATAATAGTTAATGGAAAAAAGACCTTCAAAAAGGCGGCCAGTAGCGACAAGACCTGCCGAAAAATAATAAGTCATAAAAAAAAGAATCATCACAGCACTTATCGTCCGAATAACCCCTGAGGTATCCCCATAACGGCGCTCAAAAAATGTGGAAAGGGTATAGCTGTCATATTTTTCCGTGGCCCTGCGAAGACGAGGCGCAATAATATGCCAATTAAAAAACATGCCAACAAGTAACCCTATAGCCACCCATAGCTTGTAGGGGCCGGCAATAAAAATTGCCATAGGAAAGGCCATAAAAAGCCAAGAGCTCATATCATCTGCATGAGCAGAAATTGCCGTTACCCAGTAGTTAAGATTCCGATTGCCTAAAGCAAAATCCTTTTCTGTAGCATTTTTCCTTCGAGAACATATTCCAATTGTTACAAGCATCGCAAAATAGAGTGCAATTGCTACTAGTTGAGTTACCATAATTCTCCAAGGATAAAGTGGCCAAAAGCACATCCCCTGCTTCAAAAGGAGGATATAAACATATTTTAGTAAGAATAAGTAAAAACAGCGTCAATGCTAGCAGGAGGGACTGTTAAAATACAATTTCCTTCTGCAGGACTTTGTACAAGTGGCAGATGATGTTTTATGGGAAAAACACATAGAGGAATGGAAGAGGAATTTTCCAGAAAAAAACACGCTAAAAAATGGGCAAAAAAAAGCTGCGAAAATCTTCGCAGCTTTTTTTTCGGAGAGAATTGACAGAAGAAACTACATCATCCCGCCCATGCCACCCATTCCCATACCGCCCATTCCTCCCATACCATCCATAGAAGGCATTGCAGGTGTTGCAGATTTAGGGACTGGTTTGTCTGTGATCATCGCAGCTATAGTAAGTAAAAGGCCCGATACCGATGCAGCATTGGTAAGAGCGCTTTTTGTTACAAGAACTGGATCGATGACACCCGCTAGTACTAGATCACAGAATTCGTCCGTAAGGCCGTTATAGCCCCATGAGCCTTTTCTTTCGAAAATCTTTTCTGCAATCATACCACCTTGCTTACCACAATTATTTGCAATAGCTGTCGCTGGAGCAAACGCTGCTTGCCGAATGATCTCTACTCCGATCATCTCATCTTCAGAGAGCCTAAGAGTGTCAAGAGAAGAGCTGGCACGGATAAGAGCTACTCCACCACCAGGAACAATCCCTTGAGCAACAGCTGCGCGTGTGGCATGAAGAGCATCTTCAACGCGAGCTTTCTTTTCTTTCATTTCAGACTCAGTTGCAGCGCCTATGTTAATGACAGCGACTCCTCCAACAAGTTTAGCAAGTCTTTCTTCAAGCTTTTGCTTGTCGTAGTCAGATGTGGCAAGAGCCATTTCCGCTTTAACTTGAAGAATTCTTTCTTGCACAGCTTTTGGATCCCCGGAGCCATCGACAATTGTTGTATCGTCTTTGCCAACAGTGATCTTTTTTGCGCGTCCTAGAACTTCAAGGCCTACTTCTTCGAGATTTAGACCAACTTCCTCTGAAACAACAGTAGCGCCAGTGAGTACCGCAATGTCTTGGAGCATCGCTTTTCTTCTGTCGCCAAAGCCTGGAGCTTTTACTGCGCAAACGGCAAGGCCGGCTTTTAGCTTATTCACAACGAGAGTAGAAAGGGCTTCCCCTTCAACGTCATCCGCTATGATAAGAAGAGGACGTTTTACTTTTTCCATAAGAGCTTCAAGTATGGGAACTATTTCATTAATTGAAGACACTCTCTTATCGGTAATCAGTACGCAGGCGCCTTCCATTTCAACGATCATTTTTTCTGCATTCGTAATGAAATAAGGAGAAAGGTATCCCTTATCGAATTGGAGTCCTTCTACAACATCAAGTGTAGTCTCGATCCCTTTAGCTTCGGCAATAGTTATTGTCCCGTCTTTGCCGACTTTTTGCATCGCCTCTGCTATGATCTGACCAATGTCTGGATCATTATTTGCAGAAATTGTTGCAATTTGTCGTACTTCTTCAGGCTTAGTAATGGGAATCGCTTGGCGGCTTAAAGCATCATTCATAACTTCAACAGCCTTATCAATACCACGCTTAACGCTCATGGGATTGGCTCCTGCAATCACGTTTTTTACTCCAACGGAGTAAATCGCTTCTGCAAGAACAATGGCCGTTGTTGTTCCATCACCTGCAACGTCCGATGTCTTAGAGGAAGCTTCTTTAACAAGCTGCGCTCCCATATTTTCAAACTTATCTTTGAGTGTGATCTCTCTAGCTACAGTTACACCGTCTTTTGTGGAAAGAGGAGACCCAAATCCTTTATTGATCACTACATTGCGCCCTTTAGGACCGAGGGTTACGATCACAGCTTTAGAAAGAGTTTTTACCCCTTTAAGAATAGACTTTAGAGCTTCTTCATTAAATTGTAACATTTTTGCCATACGATTATGACTCCTGATCTTTTAATATTGGTTTTAGCAGAGTACGCCTAGGATGTCTTCTTCAGACATGATTAGGTATTCTTCGTCTTGGGCTGTAGTTTTTACCTCTGTCCCAGCGTAGGCAGTAAATAGTACGGTGTCGCCAATTTGTACAGTCATCTTTTTGGCATTTCCCTCTTCATCCATCTTACCAGGACCAACAGCTACAACATCACCTTGTTTAGGTTTTTCTTGTGCAGAATCAGGAAGGATAATTCCCCCACGCGTTGTTCTTACTTGAGAACGTTTTACAAGAACTCTATTTCCAAGCGGCTTAATATGCTCAACAGACATAAGATTTCTCCTTTGAAATTTTTCTTAATTTAAAAGGGAAAGCTTATGTCTTCAGGAAATTTTTGTCAATAAACGAGCCTGCGATTTTAGCAAACAAAATCGGCAACTGCTAAATTAATAAAGAAGGTATTTTTTTCTTTGGAGTGAAAACTGCTCTCTTTCATTTTTTTGGTATTGGATAAGCTTCCATGCAGGATATTTTTCGTCTGTCAGCAGGGAAAGCATTTCACTATTACCGCAAGCCATACAAAACTGGTTTCTATGGGTAGCATCGAGCTTGCTAAGACATTTTTTTAAATGCTGAGGGTACATACTTTTAAGAACACCCAGGAGAAGGTATTGCACGGTCAGCGGCTTAAATGTCTCTTTGCTCGTTACAACGAGCAAGACCCCCTCACAAGACTCTCCTTTGTACAGCCCCGAATGGGGGCGGCAATGAAAAGGAACAAACTTTACGCCGGATAACTTCTGCCCGTTCAGAGCGTCAGCAAAAGCGGAAGCTTTAATCCAGGGAGCCCCTACTACTTTAAAGGGCAGAGTATATCCGATCCCTATGCTCACAACACCGAGAGATCCAATAATCCCCGTCGTTGCGTAGAAAAGGGGAGAATCTGCCTCCGGAATATAAGGACTTGTCGGAATCCAGGGCAACTGCGTATCCCTAAATGCCATTTCCCGTTTCCATCCTCTCATAGGAACGACCGTTAGATTGCATCCCACTTTATATTCTGAATTAAAAAAGCGAGCAAGCTCGCCAATGGTTAACCCATGGCAATAAGGGATATTTACGTATCCTAGAAACGACCTCCACTTTTCCTGGAGCATGGGACCATCTACGATGTGCCCCCCGATGGGATTCGGGCGGTCTAAAACAATGACGGGGATGTGGTATTTTGCCGCCTCTTCCATCACATAAAATAAGGTCGTGGCATAGGTATAGGATCTAGAACCGATATCCTGGATGTCATAGACGAGGACATCGATATTGCGGAGCATCTTTTCTGTCGGCCTTCTGGTTTTTCCATATAAGCTATATACCGGAATCCCTTTAAAATTAGGGATATCATCAATGGCTCCATCTGCATGTACTTCTCCTCGAAATCCATGTTCCGGAGCAAAAAGAGCCACCAGCCGAAAGCCTTCTGTATTTTGCAGGAAAAGCTCATAGGTCGGTGTAAGATCCGAGTTAACTCCTGTGTGATTGGTAACCAAGCCCACTCTTTTACCCATAAGAGAAGCGGCATGTCCTTCCTTAAAAAAGATATCTACACCCGGGTCTACTTTCTTGCAGTAGGAGATACTGGGCATCCCTAAAAAGAGAGTAATAACCCATAAAATCTTTAGCATCAGAGCAGCTCCACTTAAAATAGAAAAGTTTCAGTTATTATTAATAAATCATAATAAAGTCTTTAAGTAAACAAATCGTTTGTGATATTAAAAAATTAACTTACCATAGTTAGGAGCTAATCTATTATGTCGATCTCTAGACAGACTGAATCCATTCCCATGAAAAAGGCTTTTGAAATCCTCGACGAAAAAAAAGCGATAGAACTCGCCTCATGCATGCTAGAGGAGGCAGATAGAACGCAGACCTATGGAGAGAAAAAAAAGCAAGAGCAGCTCGCCCGGATGATGAAAGACCCTAAAGGCAAAGCCTTCACTACCTGCATGACAGACCAAGGATTCAGGAGCCATACACCCCCCCGCGTAGCAAATCAAATCAACTACCTCATCGACCAGTTCGGAATACCTACGTATTTCGATCCGTTTAAAAGACTACAGCTCGGCGCCTTTAGAGTCTTTTCTCCGATTATTTCTCACATTCTTGTTCCCCTTGTGACATTCATGCTACGGAAAGAAACTTCCTCAGTGATTTTACCGGGAGAACAAGCGGCCCTATCCAAACACATGAAGCTGCGCAGAGAACAAGGGGTGAGGATTAACCTCAACCACCTTGGAGAAGCAATCCTCGGTGAAAAGGAAGCCCAAAGAAAGCTAAATGTATACTTGGAAGATTTAAGACGTGATGACATCGAATATATCTCTATCAAAATATCTACGATATTTAGCCAGATCAACCTCCTAGCCTGGGAAAATACGATAGAATGCATTTCTCTCAAACTAAGAGAGCTCTACCGAGTGGCCATGAACCACACCTTTACTCGGGCAGATGGATCTAAGAGCATAAAATTTGTAAACCTCGACATGGAAGAATATAAGGATCTGGTTCTTACCAAAGAGGTTTTTATAAAGGTATTATCTGAACCGGAATTCCATCATTTCTCTGCAGGGATCGTACTCCAAGCCTACCTTCCTGATTCTTATGAAATCCAAAAAGAGCTCACCGAATGGGCCATGCAAAGGATGAGTAAAGGAGGAGCTCCCATTAAGATCCGTATTGTAAAGGGAGCAAACCTTGCGATGGAGCAGTTTGAAGCGAGCCTCCGCCTCTGGAGCCAAGCTCCTTATAAATCCAAAGCAGAAGTGGATGCTAACTACAAAAGAATGGTCACCTATGGCTGCATTACCGAGCATGCAAAAGCAGTTCACCTCGGCATTGGAAGCCATAACTTGTTCGATATAGCTTACTCGATGCTTCTAAGAGCTGAATATAAAGTAGAAACAGATGTCTCCTTTGAGATGTTAGAGGGAATGGCCGATCATATCCGAAGAGTCGTACAACGACTCTCCGGAGATATGCTCCTATACTGCCCTGTTGCCACCAAAGAAGATTTTCAAAGCGCGATCGCCTATCTCATCCGCCGTCTTGATGAAAATACAGGGCCTGAAAACTTCCTTCGCTACACCTTTGGCATGAAACCCGGTAGTCCCGACTGGCAATCCCAAGTCCTCCTATTTGTAAAAGCTTGTGGAGAAATGGACAAGGTCAGCGCCTCTTCCCGCAGAAAGCAAAATAAGTTCGATCCTTCTCGCCACTTCGACCCCAAAGACCATTTCGAAAATGAGGCAGACACTGACTTTTCTTTAGCCTCTAATAGAAAATGGGCTGAAGGAATCGTTACAAAATGGCATCACAAAAATATCCCTACCATACCTTGTGTCATCGAGGGAAAAGAAGTCCACGAGCCAAGCTCTCTTGGCCACGGCGCGGACCCTGCCTATCCCGATAAGCCACTTTATAGCTTCACAATGGCAAATTGGGACCACGTGAACAAAGCCATAGAGTGCGCAAAAAAAGAAGAAAAGGCTTGGGGACAAATTAGCGTAACCCATAAAGCAGAAATTCTTGCGAATGTCGCACAAAAAATGAGAGAAAAACGGGGAGATCTCATCGGCGCCATGATGGCCGATGGGGGTAAAACCATCTTGGAAGGGGACCCTGAAGTATCGGAAGCCATCGACTTTGTCGAATACTACCTGCGCGCTATGATGAAGATGCACTCTTGCAAAGATCTCTCTTGGACTCCGAAAGGGACAGTTCTCATCACTCCCCCATGGAACTTCCCAGTATCTATTCCGACAGGTGGCATATGCGCGGCTCTAGCGGCCGGCAACTGCGTCCTGTTTAAACCGGCGCCAGAAGCGGTGCTTAGTGGATGGACTCTTGTGAATATCCTATGGGATGCAGGTATTCCTAAAAAAGCCCTCCAATTTTTTAGCTGCGTAGATGAACCAGTGGGTAGTAAACTTATTGCCGATCCAAGGATCTCAGCTATTATTTTAACCGGAGCTTCTTCAACAGCCACTTTCTTCCAAAAGCTCAACCCCAACTTAGAACTTTTTGCAGAGACCGGAGGGAAAAATGCCCTCATCATCACAGCAATGGCTGACCGCGATCTTGCGATCAAAGACCTTGTCCATTCCGCCTTTGGCCACTCAGGCCAAAAGTGTAGCGCGGCAAGTCTTGGGATACTCGAAGCCGAAGTTTATGATGACCCCCATTTCCTTACCCAACTTAAAGATGCCACAGAAAGTTTAACCGTCGGTCCCGCATGGAACCTCTCTTCAAAGGTAACTCCCATCATTAGAGAGGCAAATAATGATCTTCTTAAAGGTCTCACAACACTTGAGCCTGGGGAAGAGTGGCTCGTAAAACCCAAACAAGATCCAAATAACCCCCTTATGTGGTCTCCCGGCATAAAACTTGGCGTGAAAGAAAATAGCTTCATGCACCAAACCGAGCTCTTTGGCCCGGTCCTCGGCCTTATGAGAGCAAGCAGCCTAGACCACGCTATACAACTAGCTAACGGAACACCTTATGGGCTCACATCAGGGATCAGCAGTCTCGATGAACGGGAACATAGAAAGTGGCTCGATAGGATAGAAGCTGGCAACTGCTACATCAATAGAACGATCACCGGTGCCATTGTAAAAAGGCAGCCATTTGGTGGCTGCAAAGCCAGCAGCTTTGGACATGGTTCTAAGGCTGGTGGCCCCAACTACCTATTCCAATTTGCAATTCCCTCGCAAGCTTCCCTGCCTCAAGAAAAACATCCCGTATCCAATGCGGTCAATGAACTCACCCTCTTCCTACAGAAAGTCACTTTATCTGCAGAGGAACTTGGGGTTTGGTTTGCAAGCATTGCAAACTATTCTTTCTGGTCGGATAAATTCAAACAGACCCAAGGCCATTGTAAGATAGAAGGACAGGGGGATCTCGTCGTTGGACAAGACAACATGCTCCTCTATAAACCTCACAAGAACATGTGCTTTAGGATACAAAAAAATGACGCTTCCTTAGACATCTTTAGAGTGATTGCGGCAGCTCTTAGCTGCCACACACCGATGGAAATCAGCTGGACAAAAGATGAAACTCCGATAGCGATTCACGACAGATGGAAACACGCTTTCCCCTCTTTACACTTTAAAGAGGAATCAGAAAGCGCTTTTCTTGAAAGGATCAAAAAAGGATCTATTAAAAGGGTTCGCTTAATTTCCAAACCATCTGAAGCTCTAAAAAAGAGCGCAGCTGAAGTAAGCTGCTATCTCTGCCATCTTCCGGTTCTTGCAAGTGGAAGGGTCGAGCTTCTAAACTACTTAAGAGAGATGGCACTAAGTGTTGACTACCATAGATATGGTAATCTGGGAGTTCGAGAAGGAGAACACAGGAATCCTATTCTCTAACAAACATCGTGAATTAAGCTTTCTACTCTCTTAGTCACGGCAAGGCAATGAAAAAACCAATTCTATTGATGGGATCATAAACACACTTATCAATTAAAATTTTTAAGTTTTTTTTATCCGTTATTTTGCTAAACTGTTATAAATAGTAAAAGAGGGGTATTTATGTCTCAGGTTAATCCTAGAGTAGATTTAGCGTTTAAAAAAATATTTGGATCTTTAGAAAACAAAGACCTCTTAATCTCCTTTATTAACTCTGTCGTCTCAAAAGAAGATCAAGTAGTTGATATCGAACTGCTTAACCCCTATAATCCAAAGAACTTTGCAGCAGATAAGCTTTCTGTTTTAGACATTAAAGCGAAAGACACCAAAGGCAATTACTATAATATTGAAGTGCAAATCAGCAACGAAGCAGACTATGACAAACGAGCACTATACTACTGGGCTAAACTCTACACCCAACAATTAAGTGAGTCGAAAGGTTATAAGCATCTCCGTAAAGCTATAGGCATTCATGTCCTGAACTTTATCAGCATTCCCAACAACCCAAAGTATATCAATAAATTTATTATTTCCAATGAAGAGACAAAAGAGCGTCATTTTACTGACATGGAATTATATACCATTGAGCTTTGTAAATTCATTCAGGATGATAACCAAAATTTAGATGACTTACTTCCGAGAATAAAAAATGGACTCGATCGCTGGGCCACTTTTTTAACTAGAGCGTATTGTTTAGATCGAAATAATCTACCCCACGAACTCGATGATCCTTGCATCAAAAAAGCGATAGAAGTCTTAAATATCATCAGCTTTAATGATGAGGAAAGAGACTTTTATGAGGGGCATCTCAAATGGCTTAGAATTGAAGAAAGTATTCTGGACAAGGTTAAAGCTGACGCTGAGGAAGAAGGAATGCAGAAAGGGATAGAAGAAGGAAAGAAAATTGTAGCTCGCAACCTTATCGCTTCTGGCATGCCTATAAATGTAATTTCTGAATGCACCGGCTTATCAAAAGAAGAAATAGCTGATCTCTTAAAATAACTTGTTCCCTTTTTTTTGAGCATTTTTGGATCCAAAAAAATGACACATCTCTGGCTGCAATATCAGGGCGTTCGAGAAGGAGAACACAGAAATCCTATTCTCTAAAGGTATTCTGCTATGTTGTAAACAATACCTCTGAAGCTTTTGCCAATGCGGCATTAATATCCGGGAAAACTAGCGCCTGCCCAATTGCATCTATAAGTCCAAACTTTTTAAGATCCTGTCTGGTTTGTCCGTGCACGCCAGATAAAAAAAGAAGGATCTCCTTCTTTTTGCATTCCTTATAAAACTCTTCAATTCCACACATACCAGATGCGTCAATAATGGAAACGGAACGCATCCTAAGAATGAAAACCTTCGGCGTAGTTGCGATGTTGTTTAAAATATCTCTAAGCATATTAGCGGCGCCAAAGAAAAATGGACCTTGAATTTCATAAACCTCAACCCCTTGAGGTACTATTTTTTTTGAGATATCATCAGCATCGCCTTAATAGAATTAGCATTCTCTTTAAATTCAAGAGTTTTACCTTCTCCGTGAGCAAGAAATCCATCTAGCATAGCCTTTTCTCCTATATTTAGAACTAGGAAGTTAACACGGAAGTCAAACACTTCCGCGTCGAAAATAAAAAAAATTTGGACATGTACTTGATAACTTACAACCAACATACAATCAATAACTTACTTTCAATTAAAAAGACAGCTGACGTCTTTCGAAAAAATCCTGGCTAGAGAACCTTTTCGGTCAGTTTTTCTATATCTAAGTTATCCTATGCCTTAGAATGGGTCCAGGTCTGAAAATCTTGACCAAATTTTTGTCTCGTAGGTGAATAATCCAACTCGGGCTACCCTACAATCTTCCCATCATCCATCCGAACTATCCGGTGGGCATATTGCTGGATGCGAGGATCGTGAGATACTACGATGAGGGTTTTGCCTGTTTTATCGATGATAGATCTAAGAAGATCCATCACTTTCATTCCTGCTCCATGATCTAAGAAACTTGTCGGCTCATCACAGACGATTATATCGGGATTGTGAATGAGGGCTCTAGCAATAGCCACCCGTTGCTGCTGACCACCGGAAAGCTCTGCCGGAGAAACATCTGCTTTCTCAGGGATCCCTACTTCAAATAAAAGCTTTTTGGCTTTTTCTAAAGCCGTTTTTCGGTCCTGTCCTAGTATAAGAAGGGGGACAGAAACATTTTCTGCTGTAGTGAGCATCGGTATAAGATTGAATTTCTGAAATACAAAGCCGATATGACTGCCTCGATAAAGGGTTTTTTCTTTGTCGGGCATATGATTGAGATCGAGATTGGAGACAAGACACTCCCCTTCCGTTTGGGTAAGGATGCCGGCAATGACAGAGACAAGCGTTGTTTTGCCGGAGCCCGAAGGACCCATGAGCATGAGAAGCTCTCCCCTTTTTACTTCGAGGTCAATACCCCGGAGGGCTTCGACAGCGGTTGCCCCTGAGCCGTAGGTCAGCTTAAGATTCTTACAAACAACAGTTGTTTCCATATTCCCTATGATTTAAAGACAATAGCTGGATCCACACGAACAACTTTTACCACACTGAAAAGGGCTGCTATAAAGCAAATAAAGAGCAAAGAAAAGCCACTCAAAAGATAGAGCCACCAGGAAAGGCTAAAGGAGAGCTCAGTAGCACTGAGCGACCAGCCAAAAATGGCAGCAGCTCCTACCCCAATTCCCCATCCGATAGCGCTGACCATGAGAGCTTGCAAAATGACCATCTTAACGAGCATGGTATTACTCGCTCCCATTGCCTTAAAAGTACCAAAGTAGGGCAAGTTATCTAAGGTGAAATTAAAAAACGTCTGCCCTGAGATCGCCATACCGATAATGAATCCTAAAATGATCGCCACGCCAAAATTTACAACAATCCCTGTATTTTTAGCGTAGTACATCATGGTCAGCTTCTGAAACTGCCATGTGGTATAAGCCGCATAACCTGTATCTCGAGTAATTTTTTCACAAAGAGCTTCCAGGTCGATACCGGGTCTTGATTTAACAAGAACAAAGGAAAGAACATCCCTCACTAAGGGAGCGTACGTTGTTGCGTTATTGTAGGTAGTATAGATCACGGGCTGCGATTGGAAAGTCCGTGACGTATCACAGATCCCTGCGACATAGGCGCGTCTATCATTTAACTCCATGACATCGCCTATGCGGAGGGGGATGGTTACATCCCCCTCTTTGCCGGCAAGCTTTGTGTTAGCTCCGACTTTATTCACAAAAACTGCATCGGGAAAATGAAGCTTATCAAGAGTTCCTTCCAGGAGCATTGGAGGGCCTCCGATTAAAGTGGCATCATCGATACCAATAAAGACACACGACTGAAACACTCCATTACGAAGACGTGCGGGGATTAGTCCTTTATACATGGGAACGGCCCACTCCACATCATCGATACTCCTTACCCGATAGAGCGCCGTCTGCTTCATCCCCTTAATGTCATCGACAAATTGCACTCTTTTATCCATCACCCAGATATTGGGCTGAGAGGTATCGGTGATGAAGCTAAAGGTACGCTTCATGATCCCGAGAAAAATAGCCCCTTGCTGGGTGATGATAAACGAGGCAAAACTTAAGGCAACGATCAGTCCTATGTACTTTAGCTTATCTCCTATAAGCATCTTTAAGGCGATGAGGTACATTCCCACTCCCCACCTAAAGCTTTATAAAGGGCTATTAGATCTCCAGTAAGAGCCTGTTGGCTTTGGACATAGCTTGTTTCTGCATCGATCAATGCTTTTTTAGCAGACAGCACCTGCGACTCATCAGCAAGACCGGAAGAAAAAAGATCTCTTGTAAGCCGCAGAGAGCGGCGATTTGCCTCTACTTGAGCATCAAAAGTAATCATCCTCTTTTGCTCTTCAAAATAAGCAACAAGAGCCCCTTCTACGTCTTTAAGAGAGGAAACAACAGCTTGTTCGTAGCTAAGTAGGGCCTGTCTTTGGAGAGATTTATTCACATCTACTTGCGCTCTTGTTCTTCCAAAATTTATAAGATCCCAATTTAGAGAGGGCCCTACATTCCAATATCTACTTGCGGCAATGAGCCATTTATTTGCTTTGGCGCTTTCAAATCCATACGTATTACCGGTAAGATATATATGGGGGAAGTAATCAGCAATGGCAGCGCCGATCTGCTCGGTGGCAGCGGCCAGCTGCCTTTCAGCCATGCGGATATCAGGTCTTCTTCGCAGAAGATCTGAGGGAAGGCCGAGAGGAACTTTTCCAGCTCCCGATGGTATAGGAGACCTTGCAGTAAATTCCTCAGCAAAACCCTCGGACTGCCTTCCTAATAGGACTGCAAGGCCAAAGATTGTCTGTTTCAGGGATGTTTCTAAAACGGGAAGTCTTGAAAGATCACTCTGGAGTGTGGAGAGAAGATTTTCTACTTGGATCTGGTTATCAAGACCTGCGTTAAAGAGAGTCTCTGCGAGCTCAAGCTCTCGCTCATCGGCAGCAATTTTTTCTGTTACCAAATCTATCTGTTTTTGTAAGGAGCGGATCGAAACATAATCTCTAGCCACTTCACTAACAATCGTGATTAATACATTTTGCGCCGTCTCTTTACTCATTTCCCACAGATCAAAGGCTGTTTGCTTGTTACGTCGGTATTTCCCAAAAAAATCCAGCTCCCAAATCGCATCAAACCCTACCTGAAAGAAATCCTGGATAGTACCAGCTACTGGGAAATTATTCCCCGATACAATGCTTGCAGGAGAGGCTCCGGCAGCCGTTGAATTGACATTAGAAGAGGAGGAGAATAAGTTATCGCTGAAACGAGCACGAGTGGCTGATGCATTGAGATCAACCTCTGGCCAAAGATAAGACTTTTGGATTCTATACTGCGCTCTAACCTCAAAGATCTGCTCTAAAGCAATCCTCCAATCATAGTTGCTTTTGACAGCTTCGGCAATCAGCTCATTAAGAAGGGGATCTTCAAATTGCTCCCACCACCGGCAGAGGTCCTGATCGGTTGTAATTTCAGCTTCACTTTTTTCTTCAAAAGATTCCGGCATGGCCGTTTCCGGTTTATGGTACTTAGGCCCTACCATACAACCGGTCACAAGAGGAATTAAGCAATAGAGAAGAGATAGTGCCCTACTCATTTTTCCTGTCACTTTGCTCTGCAAAGACATTGGGAGCTGCTTCTATATAAACATCGAGTAATTGCCCTGGATAAACAGGAAGATCTTTTCTTTCAAATCGATAGAGAACTTGGAATACACGCGTATCTATCCTTTCAATAGTCTCTCCGGTAAACGAGGTCTTAGGGATAATGTAGGGTTCAATACGAAGAAACTCCATAGGAAAATTAATCCGAGAATTCCCTCTAACAAAAGCTGTTGCCCTAGATCCTTTAATAAAACGCCAAGAATCCTCTTCATCAATATCTATCCTCATCTGCATGGGAGCGACCGCCCCCATTAAGATGAGTGAAGTTTGTAAACTGACATAAGACTTCGTAGTGTTATACGATGTTGTCGGATAAATCTCTCCGATATGGGCATTGACCTGTAAAATCTGTCCATCTACAGGAGCGCGAACCGTTGAGCGCTCTATGTTGGTTAAGATTTGACCGAGCTGAGCCTCCGCTACTCTTACCTGCTCCTCTGCCTCCCGCATTCCATAATATGCTACGGAGTACGCTTGCTCACTGACTGCATTCCTATCGGTTAGCCTTTCATAAAAGGAATACTGGTTTTGCAAGTTTTCAAAATTTATAATTGCTGCGGAGAGCTGAGCACTTGCCGTCTCACATTCTGCCTCTAGAAGTCTGGTATCCAGTTTTAATAAGGGATCCCCTTTTTTGACCATATCCCCTTCAACGACATAAATATTTGTTAGAGGCTCAATAAAAGGAGTTCCTATCGCAATATTTTCTGTAGATGCCTCTATCATTCCCGATCCATAGACTGCATTCTTATAGGGAGAGGTTGAGGGAGGATAGAGAATAGGGGGAATGTTTTCTTTTTTCTCACTCCAGAAAACGACAACAAGCCCTATAAGGGCTCCAAATAAAGCAATTGTCGGAAGTAAATATTTGCGCAGCATAAAAAAACCACTTGAGATTCCTTCTTATTGATATAAAATCAAACAATTAGAACATCAACTCAATTCTGCGTTTATTAATAAATAAACGCAGAATTGCTTTTATTACTTTTTATTTTTCTAAGAGATCGTTTTTATGAAACTCCCCTTGTTCGTATCTTTCTACAATCCTTTGGATAATATTTGAAGTTGATATTCCAGGTGTATAAGGAACGGAGCGAAAAATTCCAAGATCTAAAGAAGCGCCGTACTGATCCCTTAGTAATTCAGGATTAAAATCATCCCCATGCACTACGTAATCTATGTCTTGCTCCGCTAACCACTCTTTTGTGGGTCTAAGTGGAGGCGCAGCTATTACCTCATCGACGTATCTACAGGCGCTGATGATTTTCACCCTTTCTTCTAAAGTAAGGATCGGGGTCCTTTTGTATTCTTCTACATTTTCATCAGCAATGACGCCTACTATGAGATAGTCACCGAAGCCGCGGGCTTTTTTTAAAAACTCGATATGTCCCGCATGAAATAGATCTCCTACGATGTCTGCATATACACGTATAGGCCTCTCTTCTGCAAAAATGGATCCTGCAGCAAACAGACAAAAACAAAGAACTAATGAGCGCACTTTTTTCATAAACACCTCCGTTAAAAGATTAGGAAATAGGAAAAATCTATGATCTGAAATTCTTTATAAAAATGGAATCTAGTTCTTGAAAATGGTCACCACGCAAAGATGAGCATCCGCCGATTTGAGTAAAAATACAATATGGATAGAATAAGCGGTAAATTCGCAAAAGTTACCGCGTATTCTATCGGTTTTACCTTCCAGACAAGCAAAAAATCTAGTTAAAGACACCTAAAGCTACGAACCCTCGATTACTTTCAACCAATTGCAGAGGTCAAAATCCCCCCAAAAAAAAGTAGTTCCCTAACAACCTTTGAGATTGTATAAGAAGTTTTATGCCTTAAGCAACCCTCAAGAGGAAGATGTCTCCTGAACTTTTTAATCTCAAAGTTGTGATCATCTTAACCGTAGGATTTACCCTTGCAAGTATCCTTGGCTACATTGCACTTAAATTAAAACTCTCCCCCATCATGGGCTATCTGATCGCCGGCTATCTCATCGGCCCTTACTCTCCCGGCTTTGTCGCGGATAAAGAGATTGCTGAGCAGCTAGCAGAAATAGGAGTTATCCTTATGATGTTCGGAGTGGGGCTCCACTTTAAATGGCAAGATCTTGTAAAAGTTAAAGACCTAGCAATACCCGGAGCTATCGGACAGACGCTGCTTACCACAACAATTACCGCTGTCATATTGCACTCTCTGGGATGGTCATGGGAATCGGGGATTGTATTTGGACTTGCCATCGGCGTTGCAAGTACTGTTGTTTTAGTACGAGTACTTACAAGCAATAACTTGATTCATACTGAAGAAGGAAGGGTCTCGGTAGGCTGGCTCATCGTAGAAGATATCATAACTGTTGCAGCGCTTCTTTTAATCCCGACACTTGCAGCATCCTTTAATGGAGATAGCTACTCACCAACTCAGGTGCTAGGCTCCTTTGCTATGGCTATCCTTAAATTCTTTCTCCTAGCCCTAATCATGTTCACTGTAGGAAAAAGAATTGTTTCTTTTCTTCTTGTGAAGATTGAAAAGACCCGTTCTCATGAACTTTTTCTTTTGGGAATTTTAGCGCTCACCTTCTTGATTGCGACAGGTTCCGCAATGCTCTTTGGCACCTCGATTGCTCTCGGAGCCTTCATTGCAGGGATGGCGGCCGCTCAAACACCGCTTAGGAAAAAAGTGCTGGTAACCGCCACTCCTCTAAAAGATATTTTTATCGTGATATTCTTTTTATCCGTAGGAATGATCTTTAATCCGATGGCGCTCTTTGAACATTTTGGACTATTTCTGGCAGTGCTTGGAGTCATATTACTGATAAAGCCCGCTCTTGCCTTTCTAATAGCCACTGTACTTAAGTACCCACCTCGCATGGCAGTGACTGTAGCGCTTGCTCTTTCTCAGATAGGAGAATTTTCTTTTATCATGGCAGAGCAGGCCCTGAAATTCGATATCCTGCCCGATGAGGGCTATGATATTCTAGTTGCCTGCGCGCTCATCTCTTTGTCTATCAATCCCTCTCTTTTCAAGCTTGTAAATCTTGGGCATAAGAACTCCACTGCTTGAGGATCGGTATATAGAAGGAGATCCTATGGATCATTCCTTAGAAAGCTGTCTAGAAACCTCCACTTTAGACAATCTGAAGTTGTACCTTAGATTATCTGAAGTGCGACTTTCGATTATCGAAGCTAGGTGTAACTACCTGATACAAATTTGCATCAACAACAGTAGCGATCATTTAGGCTTAATATCAAGCCAGTAAGCTAAAAAAAGACCCAGTTTTGGACAAAAACGAGGTGGTTTTTGGGTCGATTATTTGCAAATCACTAACAATCAACAGCATAAATAACCCATCAAATCGAGGTCTTGGGTTAATTGGGTTATTTTCTATTTGCAATTGACCCAATTAACCCGTTTTGCATCAAATTCAGGCGAGTTAAAAAGCTCAAGAAACTAGTTAAGCAGCTAATAATAAATCGCTTATGCAAGAACAAGTCGCCCTAAGCAATTTTTCATTAGGCTACATCCTAACGTTTTCTACTAGATCATTAGGTTGCAGCCTAATGATCCTTGTGATATCATTAGGTTACAACCCAATGAGGAATCGTGGAAAAGCTATTTGAGATGCAGCGCATTATCATTGAACAGTTTGAGGAAAGGCCTTTTTACTGGCGTTCACAGTTTGATTCTTTACCTCAAACTGAAGTTATCACAGGAATACTAGGAGCTAGAGGGGTTGGAAAAACGACTTTTCTTCTTAACCATGTTATCAACTCGGGAGCTAAAAAAAGGAAAGCTTTATACGTCTCTGCGGATAATATTTTTTTTCTGGAACATCGTCTTTTAGATGTTGTCGATTATTTATACAAACAAACAGACGTCCGACTTCTATGCATAGACGAAATTCATAAATATCCGAACTGGCGTATGGAGCTCAAAAACATAGCAGACACATATAGCTCCTTTCAGATCTTTTTCTCAGGAAGTTCCATGATCGATCTTTCCCAAGGTAAATACGATCTATCTCGTAGAGTTTTACTTCATAGATTAAGCGGTTTTTCTTTTAGAGAATACTTAGAATATTACCAAGGAGTAAAGATTCCCATTTTAAGCTTCGAAAAAATACTGTCATCTCACTTGGAGATAGCGCAAGATTTCCCCGTAACCCAAGTCCTAAAGCATTTTAATGACTATTTGAGAATAGGATACTATCCCTTCTTTCAGGGATTTACCCGTGACTTAGATAAATTTCAATCTCTTGAAAATGCAGTGCAGATGACTATTTACGAAGATATAGGAACTTTTCATTCGCTCAAAACTTCTTCCCTGTCAACAATAGAACTACTATACAAATATATTATTAACTCCTCACCGGGAGAGATAAATGCTTCGAAATTAGCGAAAAATCTAGGTAAAGATTTCGATACTATTTCAGACTATCTTCGCTATTTAGAGCAAGCAGGACTCATCCGGTTTATTTATTCAAATAGCGGAGGAAACTCCTATTTAAGGAATCCGATTAAGATGTATCCAGATAATACCAATCTCATCTATGCAGCGAGTCTTTCCTTACTTCAAGACCAAGAGCGAGGAAAGGTTCGAGAAACATTTGTAGTAAATCAAATGCAAAATCAAAAAAACCCTATTTTTTTCAGTCAAAAAGGGGACTTTAAAATTAATGATGTGATTTTTGAAGTAGGAGGTAAAAGCAAAAGTACAGCACAAATTCGAGGCGAAGAAAAAGCTTTTATTCTGGCGGATGATATCCTAGTTGGATCTAAATCTACTATCCCCTTGTATCTTTTTGGAATGTTATATTAGAACCAAGTCTTCTTAACATTTGTCCACGCTTTAAGTAAAACAGCTTTACATCGACAACTAGGCAGATTTTCTTAGGATCGATATTCTCCAATAGAATATCATACTCCCATCACTATGCATTACCTCCTTTTCTATCATGAAACAAACAACCTCTTTAAATCCCGAGCAGCAGATTGCCGCTGAACATATCGAAGGACCTATGCTTGTGCTTGCAGGGGCCGGATCTGGCAAAACTCGAATTGTCATCCACCGGATATTGCATCTTATAGGGATCGGTGTACCTGCCTCTGAAATTCTAGCAGTCACTTTTACGAATAAAGCGGCAGAGGAAATGAAATCTAGGATCCTGCACCTGGCGCAGGTGCATGTGCTTACAAGTACATTCCATAGTCTATGTGCTAGGATCTTAAGAGAGTCGATACAGCATCTAGATTATTCTCCTCACTTTGTGATCCTAGATGAGGAAGACTCTGAAAAAACGGTAAAACAGTGCCTGGCAGCGGTTGGCATTAAAGATGAAAAAAGCCTACTTAAGAGCATCCGCTCCCAAATATCTAACGCAAAAAACCATCTGCTTGAACCGGAAAACTATGTAGAGGAAAATCCTACTTTTTTTGAGATCTACTCTCTATACCAAAAGAAGCTCAAAGAATATAACGCACTCGATTTTGATGACCTACTTTTTTTAACGGTAAAACTTTTCCAAAAACATCCTGATGTCCTCGCTATTTACCAAAAGAGATGGAATTTCATTCTGATCGATGAGTACCAAGATACAAACGCTGCGCAGTACAACCTAACAAAGCTCCTTTCCGGTCAGCATCACAACGTCTTTGCAGTGGGGGATCCAGACCAGTCTATCTACTCATGGAGAGGCGCTAATGTGCAAAACATTCTCCGCTTTGAAAAAGACTATCCAGGAGCCAAAGTTGTTACCCTTGAGCAAAACTATAGAAGCTATAACAACATCTTAAAAGCAGCCAATGCCCTTATTAAAGAAAACACCTCTCGCTATGAAAAGAATTTATGGAGTGATAAAGGAGATGGGGAAAAGATCGGTGTTTTCATTGCAGAAAACGAAACTGCGGAAGCGCAGTTTGTCGTCCAAAAGCTCTTAGAGCTCCAACAAAAACACAGGATTTCTCTAAGCGAATGCGCTATCTTCTACCGGACAAACTTCCAATCTAGAACCTTCGAAGATGCACTCCTTCGAGAAAATGTCCCCTATACGATCATAGGAGGCCTTTCTTTCTACCAAAGGAAAGAGGTAAAAGACATTCTTTCCCTTCTGCGCATGGTCCTGGGAGGGAGTGACTTTCTCGCCTTTGTCCGTACTATTAATACCCCAAGAAGAGGATTTGGAGATGTAGCCTTAACAAAGCTTAAGGATCTATCTTCTGCAAATGGACTTGATATATTCACCACCTGCTCTAAAATCGTCGAAAGACAGATCGATGCTAAGCTCTCATCAAAACAGTTCGATGGCCTAAGAGATTATGTATCGATGATAAATGCACTGAAAGAAATGGTTAAAGCAAACATACCTCTTGATGAAATTATCTCAAGCGCGATCGATAGAAGTAGGTATCTCGATTTCTTAAGAGAAGATGCAGAGACTTATGAAGAAAAAAAAGGGAATATCCAAGAACTTGTCTCCAAAGCATCGGAGTGGCAAAAAGAGGCTAACTTTCCGGAACTCTTTAGCTTTTTAGAAGAGCTTACCCTAAAGTCCTCAAGTGTTAGTGACAAAGAGCAGCAAGAATGCATCCGTCTAATGACCCTTCATAATGGCAAGGGACTAGAATTTCGTTTAGTTTTTCTCGTGGGGATGGAAGAGGATCTGCTACCTCATATAAATGTTAAAGACAATGAAGAGAGCATCGAAGAAGAAAGGCGCCTTTGCTACGTCGGCATCACACGAGCTAAAGAGTGTCTTTTTCTCACGGCTGCTAGATTCCGCTTCCTGTGGGGAACAGCCCGGTCTATGAGACCGAGCCGTTTTCTAAATGAGCTCCCCTCTGAGTATTTGCAGGTTATACAAAGAGGATCCTCCCATAGACACCAGGTGGAAGAAAGCTATGAAGAAGCGACTTTTCAGCCGGGAGAGACGGTCTTTCATAAGGAATTTGGGGCAGGGATCGTGCATAAAGTCTATAACACATCACTCGGGCTTACCTACGATGTATTTTTTCCAAAGGCAAGTACTACGAGATCTCTGGTTTCAAAATATGCTAAACTGATGGCCTTAAACTAAACTCTTAAAAGCCCTAAGGACGGAAGACTTTAGCACCCATGTCTTCCAGTGTTTATCTCGAAGTCGTAGCCCCTTAATATTGGGGATCCATGATGGGGGGCATACTACCCTTCCCTTACTCCAAGATGGCCTCCAAAAGGCAGAAGCCATAGGGCTTCTGCATATGGTAACCGTCGGAAGGCCAAGACACGAAGCCAGGTGACCTATTCCAGAATCGTTACCAATCATATATCCCGACTCATAGACAAAACCTGCAAGCTGGCTAATGGTAGCAAACTCAGGCGCCACTGGGGTGCTTTCCGGCCACTGCGTTCTTTCTTGTTTAGTTAAAGCAAAACAAGGGGAGTATCCCTTTGCCTCAAGATTTTTAGAAAGAGAGAGGAACTTTTCCTGGGGCCAATTTTTACCAGGGCGGGAACTTGTAGGATGGATAATCACCCTAAGTGGATATTTTGCTTTTGTATACTGAGGCAATGGGGTTATCCCATTGTCCTTAGTAGATGCTTTGCATCCAAGAATGTTTCTAGAAAAATCCTCTAAATTATCAGCAAATGTCTGCCTACCATCAAATTTTGCATTTTCCCAATACGGATAGTCAGTTTTAGGTGTTGCTATCGGATTAATAATCGTTGTCTTTTCCGGGAAATGCGTTTGGCAGTAGTGAATCACTTGACTCATCCTCGGACTTTTTTCAAAAAAAATAAAAAATCGATCAAAACTTTCTAATTCTTTTTCGATATCTCGAAACTCAGAAAAGCCTTTGATCTGAAGATGGGGAAACCACTCCTGCATCTGCCCAAGAAAGGGATGATAGGTAGTGGTTTGATACCCATCAATTGCTAGATTATTCGATAAAGTCAGAGAAATCAGCCCATCTCCAAGACCTAGACAACTAAATATTGCACATTTAAGCGGCTCCATACATGCACTTCCTTTTTTTGTAAAAGAATAGTATTTCTTTTCAATTGATGCAATTTATTTCTACAAACAAAATTGGACAAAATAATAAAAATATATTATTAAAAAGAAAACATACTATCAGCAATTACATGCACAACAATGACATAAATCTCCAATTTAAACAGACGCAGCAATTACTCCTTTCTCTTTCCATGCAAAAAGCTCTTTTTGTATTACAACTACCAGTACTTGAGCTTAAAGACTGGCTAGAAGAAGAACTCTCACTCAATCCCGTTCTAGAAAGAAAAAAAGAAGAAAATGATCAGGCAATTGATGGTAGTTATATAGAAAGAAAAAGCTCATCCTCTCATAGAGTTCGTCAAGAAACAAGCGAGCTCTATGAGGGAGAAGGGATCATAGAGCGCCCTTGCTCTTTATTTATTCATCTAATGAATCAGGCAAAGCTAGTATTTTCCAGCAAAGAAGAGCTCTGGATTGCAGAGCAGATCATCGGAAATCTCGATGATAGGGGATATCTTCTTGAAATACCAGATGAGCTAGACTCCATAGTTACTCTTCAGAAAATCGATGAAGTCATTGCAGAAATAAGACTTATGGACCCTCCTGGCATCTGTGCCAGCGGCCCAAGAGACTCTCTACTACTGCAGCTCATAGCTCTTGGGAAAGATAGGACTCTTTGTTACTCAGTCATTGAGAATCACTATGAAGAACTTCTGCAACAAAGGTTTAACTTTCTTGAGAAAAAATACCGTATCCCTGCAGCTATACTCCAAGAGCAGTTAAAAAAAGAACTCTCGTTTCTTAATCCCTATCCGGGCCTAAAATTCCAGATTAGTGAATCTCAGCCTATAGTTCCCGATGTACTTGTAGAAAAACAAGAAGATAAATGGCAGATCCACATTAATGCAGGACCTCTTCCACGTTTCGAAGTAACTACAGAATATGTCCATACCGACTTAAGCGATGCAGACAAGAAGTATTTTGCAAAGCACTACAGCAGCGCACGCTTCATTATCCGCTCGGTAAAAAAACGAAATGAAACCATCCTTGCCATTGTAAAATACATACTAAAAAAACAAAGTCCCTTTTTTGACTGCGATAAAAATGAGCTAATCCCTATGTCGATTGCAGAAATTGCAGAGGAGCTTTCTTTAAATGAGTCAACGATTGCAAGAGCTGTCTCTCACAAATACATAGCCTGTCCTCAAGGGGTGCTCCTACTGAAAAGCTTTTTTTCTACCTCTCTTAGCAAAGATTCTGTGGATGTATCCTCTTACAATGCAAAACAGCTCCTACAAAAAATCATCCAAGAAGAGAATAAAAAAAGCCCTCTTTCAGATATGGCTCTTGTTAAGAAGCTGAAGGAAGTAGGTTGCAGCTGCGCTAGACGCACTGTTACCAAATACCGCAAGGCACTACGAATAGCGCCGGCCTCTAAAAGAAAACTATCTTAGAAAAAACACAAAAGAATTGCTCGAATCCGAAGTTCTTTTTCCTTATTCTCATTGAGATACGAAAGAATTTCTCTAGGTGAGCTTACTGCAAATAGATCTATCTCCGAGTCTTTAAGTCTTGCAAGGCAGGCGACAGTTAAAGAGGGATCTTTTATGCAGGAGCGTATATTACAGGCAGCCTTACTTAGAGTCCTATGCCGAAAATAAAGCCGTCCCCATAATAGCCCTATAAAAAGAAAGGGAAGTACCATCCATGGTAAATACATCGATGTACTAACAAAAGTGCTACCCATTTCAAAGATAAGAGCAAGCATAAGTAAAATCACAAATAGGTAAGATTCCTTAGGCGATTGAAAAAGGGGCCCTAAATATCTTCTTATGGGGATTTTTGACGTCTTGTAAGCAAAGATCTCTTCGTACTTAGGTTCTTTATATTCAATCCTTGCTGCATGAAACATCTCATGAGATAGGACCTCTTCTACTTTATAACAAAGATAAGAGCCCTTAAGAAATCCTTTCCTTAGTTGAATATGGGGATGGCAAATGTCATTTTCTTCTTCTATGAATAGAGCCGCCCCTTCCCAGAAGGTCAGATCTTTATTAGAGTAGGTAATGGGAAGCGTATCAGAGGAAAAGCCAAATAAAGAGATGGTGATAGAGTGCGCTTTTTTGCGAGCGGAAGAGGAGTCTTTATCTGAATCTATAGCAGTGACTTTAAAATAGAGAGAGACTCTTTTTTCGAACTGTTCGTCTGCCTCCATTGGGCCTGGCCAAAGACCCTGGCTCAAAAGTTTTTTTAGGTCGTTAGAGATGTTTCCAGCCACGAGATTTCCTATTTTTCAGTCTTTCCTGAAAAAACAAGTAAAGAAAAAATCCACTTATAGCAAAATTTCCATAGAGAAGGATCTTTGTATTCTTAAGCTGTTTTTTATATAAGTGATTCTTAGCCGTTGCTATTTCAAGTTCTTCTTTAAGAAGGCTGCTAGAATCTTTAGGCTTCCACTCCCCGGAGCACTTATGCGATGCCCAAATAAATCCTTTTTCTTTTAGCCGCTCAAAAACATTACCCGTTATAATTAGGTCGGGATAAAAAAAGGAAGCGGGGAAAATAATGTCCCTGTTTCCTTGCATGCTCAACCCTTGTCTTGTCCCTAGAGAAAAACTATGAAATGTCCGATGAGTGACTTTAAGTATGAGACTTTGGGCATCTGTACCTGGAAAAGTCTTTTCAACCTTGTCCCATCGTTTCTTTACATAGTCCATTGTCTTAGAGAGAACTGGATGGGCGGGCTTTGCTCCAAAGATTGCATTACAAGGAAAAATCCTTAAATCAATTCCTTCATTGAGATGGGGAGGCTCTAGACCTGCAAAAAAATCTACGGAAGAGGCCAATGCATCAAAACAATGAAAACATTCAATATCATGATCGACATAGATACCACCCTCTTGAAAGAGGATCTCATAGCGGAGTAAATCTGATTTTTCACCAAAATTATCGGTTTTTTCTAGATAAGATCCACTGTGAGACATCGTTAGCTCTGAAATGAGATGCTTTTCCATGCCGGAGTGGGGAAGCGCTCTCTCTGGATCATCTGTCCAAAATTTCACCGTCCACTTCGGATGCCTTTGCATCCAAGAGTTAACATACGCAATAGATTCCTCAGGGAAGTCTTTCGGTCCTAGCCATATATAATGAAGAATCTTAGGGATCTTTAATGCTTTAGTAGACTCTTTTACGTCTTTGAAGTTATGCAGGTAGAGGTTTTTATAAAAAAGCAGAGCTTCTTTATCTTCATCGGTAAATTTTTTCCAATTCCAAAATGGGGTACTTTCTCCATCAAGACGGTCAAAATCTTTATACGAAATATCGGGCTTACTAAAAAAGGTTTTTCCGAGGAAACTTAAAAATAAGACACCTACCAAAAGGGAATATAAAATCGTTTTATTTTTCACTTTTTTTTAACCTAGTTGTTTTACTTTTTTTTGATCATAAAAAATAAAAATCGCTCTAGAAGCCTAAACGCTCACGGCTACCGTCTTTCTTATTGAAACAAGTTCGGAACTCTTTCTTCCCATCATGGCAATCAAACCCAAGGTGATAAAAAACATAGGTTTACCTTCTGGGCGATCAATAAGATAGTAATCACAGCACCCAATAAACATGAACACTATAAAAATGGAAAATAAAGTGATCGTTTCAAGGTCTAATCCCCTTTTCACCATCCGAATAGCAGTAAGAGATAAAAACAGAAAAAAACAAATTAACCCAAGAATCCCCGTCTCTGCAGTTACTAGTAGAAATATATTATGAACTGGTATTTTGGGAATTGAAGCCTCACCATATTCTGCCATACTTAAAACATAACTATTAAATCCAACTCCGGTAAGAGGTTTGGTTTCTACAATACTTGTAGCAATGGACTGAATAGCTATTCGTTCTACATCTGCACCCTGAGCGAGAGTTTGAGTATAATTTACTACCCCTCCCCGACTTGCAAGTTGAGGATAAAAAAGAAAAAAGCAAATCCCAAATGAAGTGAAAATAATAAGAGCCAAAGATCTTATTCTAGAGCTTTGGAATTTATCCTTTTGCAGAAACGCTTTCCAAGCATTTAAAGCAAACCAAACAATGCTGCCAATGATCCAGCCAAATAGAGCTGAGCGTGAATAGGTAGTGAAGAGGGAAAACGTTTGAAAAAACAAGACAAAACTTAAAAGTGTTGTATATGTAGCATTTTTTGATTTCTGATATAAATAGTAAGTTGCAAAAAGGGAAAAAACTAAAAATCCGCCTAGCACATTAGGATGAGGAAGAGTTCCATAGGCTCGAATAATACTTTTACTTCCCCTGGCTACAGAAAATAGCCTATCAAAAATCCACAAACTTCCATCAGGCATCCCAAAACACGCAGCGCCGATATGAGGGATCTTCATTTCCCCGAGTTTTGCAAGACCCAGTGAGTGCTGAGTGAAGTATTGAGTAATCGCCACAAAACACTGAAACACTGAAGTAATGACAACAAGAGAGAAAAACTTATGTACAAGAGTTTTTTTGTCTACTGCTATGAGCCCTCCACCAAGAATATAAACAATAAAGCCAGACCAGAAAAGCTGAAACCGGATAAAGTTACGAGAAAAAAGAGGCTTAGGTATTTTACTGGGCCCTCCCAAAATAGAGATCTCCACCCAACCCTTTTTGTAGATACAAGACTTATAAAAAGAGCTAGGATTAAGACATCGAATACGCAGAGATAAACCTTTGTTTCAAATGGACCAGCTAGCTCAAAACTGGGGTTTTTAAAAATTTTTGATAGAGAGCGAAATATTTTATCATATTTATGCTGCATCGGGATAGACAGGACAAGTAGTGAAAAAAAGAAAGAAACAATCCTAGATCCATTAAGTAGCGATAGGGAGTTTTTTACAGCAGTGAGAGCTCTCATTAAATAACCTTGAATCAAAGATAGTGTATTTGACGAGCTTCGACAGTAGCAAAAAAGAAGTTTGTTTTTCTACAGAAAACCTGGTCTCTCAGGAAAAATATCGCTTCTTTACTTTGATAAAAATAGCGCCTAGTGTGACGATCGCCATTAGTGAAAGGGCGCATATCGCAAAGAACTGAATCCAGAACTTGTTATTAGCCCCTTTCATCTTGGAAATAGATGTAGTGATCATCTTTTCCCATTCGGGATCATTTGGATCTGCCTCGGTTAAAGAACTTGAGACAGGATATTTGGAGTTAACGGATTCTTTTCCATTTTCGACTAAGGCGAAAAAACTGCTAGCATTACTTATCAATATATAGGTAGCTCCCTTACTGGAAGTAAGAAGGGTCCTTTTATCAGCGAATCTATAGGATAAGGGCTCAGAAGCTATCCCTTTTGAAAAAAACAAAAAAACAGTAAGTACCGAAAAAATGAATGTTCTCATACTCCCCTCCTTTTCCCTTTTTCTAAGCGATCTCCCATTTTATGCCAAGAAGCAAGGTAAAACTTGAAGAAAAAACGGGTAAATATTTTTATTAACCGATGGAAAATCCCCATGAAAAAAAGACCTGCTTTTAAAAAAGGGATCTTGACCAATTGAAGAGTAGCTTGTATTTAATACTTAGAAGATGTTATGCATTTCAAGCAAACGTTGATCTTCTATCTTTTTTTAATTGCAATTTCTCTTAAAGAATATAACAATTTCGCTCTAACTGATTTACAATTGCAGCTTTAACAGCCAGAAGCTCTAACTTCAACCGGTAAGGAACCCTGATGACCAAATCACTAATTATTGTAGAGTCTCCTACAAAAATTAAAACTCTAAAAAAATTTTTAGGGCCCGAATACATCTTTGAATCATCACTAGGACACATTAGAGATCTTCCTCAAAAAGGTTTTGGCATCGATGTGGAAAATAACTTTGAGCCTGAATATGCTATCCTTCCCGATAAAAAAGAAGTTATAGACAACCTAAAGAAAGCTGCCGCTAAAGTCGACATGGTCTACCTCTCTCCCGACCCTGATAGAGAAGGAGAGGCGATCGCTTGGCATATCGCCTCGATCCTCCCTAAAGGAACCAAGGTAAAAAGAGTCACTTTTAATGCCATTACTAAAGATGCCGTTCTCGATGCATTAAAACATCCAAGGGCCATCGATCAAGCTCTTGTCAATGCACAACAAGCAAGAAGACTCTTAGATAGGATTGTAGGGTATAAAATCTCCCCTATCCTTACAAGAAGGGTACAAGGGTCCCAAGAAGGGGGCCTATCGGCCGGAAGAGTGCAATCTGTTGCCCTAAAAATCGTTGTTGATAGAGAAAGAGAAATCGAAGCCTTTATTCCCGTTGAGTACTGGAACCTCCAGTCGATTTTGCAAACCAATAAAAAAGAAATTTCTTTCAGCGCCCAGCTTTACTCAGTAGATGGAAGAAGAGTACAGAAAGAGCAGGTAGAAGGAAAAGATTTCTATACAATTTCTAATGAAGAAGAAGCTAAAGCTATTGTTGAGCGGATGCAGACAGCAAGCTACAAAGTAGCCTCTGTTGAGAAAAAAGAAAAACGGCGCAACCCTGTAGCCCCCTTCATCACCTCAACATTGCAACAGGAAGCAAGCAGACACTACGGATTTTCCTCCTCTCGCACGATGGGTATTGCCCAGAGCCTGTATGAAGGGGTTGATATGGGTAATGAAGGTGCTGAAGGTCTTATTACCTACATGAGAACCGACTCGGTGAGAGTGGCTCCAGAAGCAATTGATGCGGTAAGGACACATATCCTTTCCACCTATGGCAAAGACTTTCTTCCTGCTGAAGCTAAGCAATATAACACTAAAAATAAAGCGCAAGATGCCCATGAAGCCATCCGCCCGGCAAATTTGCTTCTCCCTCCTGATGCGATAAAAAATTATCTAACAGTTGATCAATACAAGCTTTATCTCTTAATTTGGCAGCGCTTTGTCGCTTCCCAAATGACACCAGCTGTTTATGACACTGTTTCTTGTGATATAGAAACAAACACGAATCTGATTCTTAGAGCTACTGGCTCTATCATGAAATTCCAGGGTTTTCTTGCCGCTTATGAAGAGCTCCATGACAAAGAAACTCTAGAAGAAAAAGAAAAAGAAGAAGAGAACAAGAAACTTCCTCCTCTTTCTGAAAATCAACCCCTAGAATTACTAGAAGCTCTTTCAGAACAATCCTTTACAAGACCTCCCCCACGTTTTACTGAAGCCTCTTTAGTAAAAGAGCTAGAAAAGTCAGGTATTGGGAGACCCTCTACCTATGCTACGATCATGAATAAGATCCAAAGTAGAGACTATACAGAAAAGGAAAAGGGGACTTTGAAACCAACGGAACTGGGAAGAGTCATCGCTGAGATGCTCGAAACCAATTTTAAAATCATCATGGATGCCGGATTTACCTCCGTCATGGAAGATGAGCTTGAAAGAGTTGCTGAAGACAAAAAAGACTGGAAGGAACTTCTAAAAGAATTCTGGGAAGCTTTTAGTCCTCTGGTCGTAGCTGCTGAAAAAGAAGCCTTTGTCCCGCGTATCATGACAGATAAAATCTGTCCTGACTGCGGCCACCAGCTCCAAAAGATCTGGGCTCGTCGCAAATACTTCTTTGGCTGCTCCAACTATCCGGACTGCAAATTCACAGCCCCTCAAGAAGCCCTCGAATTTAACAAGGAAGAATACGATCCAAATTTTAACTGGGATCAACTTTGTCCTAAATGCCAGGGTCCTATGAAGCTTCGTTTCGGTAAATTTGGAGCTTTCCTTGGCTGTACCACCTACCCTGAGTGCAAAGGAATCGTCAATATCCCTAAAAAGGGTGAAGCCCCTGCAGAAGATATGCCTGGCTGCCCAGCCGTTGGCTGTGATGGCACAATTTCTCCAAGAAGGTCCCGCTTTGGCAAGGTATTCTATTCCTGCAGTAACTACCCCGATTGTGATGTCATCGTGAATAACATAGATGACCTGCAAGAAAAGTACGTAAATCACCCTAAAACCCCCTATGTTTCTAAAAAGAAACCGAAAAAGGGTTCTACAAAAGGGAAGAAGACTACTACTAAGGAAAAATCGGCTCCTAAAGAGAAGAAAGCTAAGAAAGCCGTCACTAAAAAGAAAAAACCTTCAAATCAGCCACTGCAAAATCTTTCTAAAGAGCTACAAGCAGTCGTTGGCGAAGAGAAACTCTCTCGCCCTGAGACAGTTAAAAAAATGTGGGAGTATATCAAAGCTCATGACTTGCAAGACCCTAAAAATAAAAGACTGATTGTTCCTGATGCGAAGCTCGCTAAGGTATTTGGTTCCAAAGAGCCTTTGGATATGATGAAGCTTTCCGGAGCTCTTGGAAAGCATTTCATAAAGTGATAGGACTTCGAGTTGCTTTAAGCCGTCTTTTTAAAAGTGGCTTAAAGCAAGAATTCTTTTGATAAGTCCCTGTCAGTAGACAATCTTTTGTTGGGTAAATTCACTGAATTTTTCATCCACAAACAAGCGAAATTCATCTTTAAAACGATCCTGACTAAATCTCTCTGCACTTTCTTTGATTTTATAAGGATCAAATTGATTTTGGCATCTTTCATAAGCGCAAACTGCCTCACATAAAGAAGCTATCGTTTGCTCCTGAAAAAATATTCCTGAAACACCATCCTTTACAATTTCACGAGAAGCCCCCTTATCAAAAGCAATTACCGGGATCCCTGAAGCTAACGCTTCAACCATAACTATACCAAAATCTTCTTCTGCGGCAAAAATAAAGGCCTTTGCGCTTCCAAGGAGCGATCTTACTACAGAATCGGGTTGGTAACCTAAAAGCTCAACATTTTGGCTTGCGACACTCTTAATACGAGACATTTCAGGACCATCTCCTATAACGATTAGTCTTTTCTCTGGCATCTTGGCAAAGGCAGCTACGATTAAGTCTATTTTTTTATAGGGAACTAGGCGGGAGTAGGTGATATAATACTCCTCCTTTTTATTGCTTATAAAAAATGCTTTTGTATCCACAGGAGGATAGATTACAGGAGCCTCTCTTCCATAAATTTTTTTGATCCTCTTGGCAACATAGTGTGATATTGTGACAAACTCATCTACTCGGGGTGCAGATAAACAATCCCACTTTCTCATCGCATGTAAAATATAGCTAGCTAAAGGTCTTTTTAGACCGCTTAAATGACTCATATGAAACTGGTATAAATCCCACGCGTAACGCATAGGAGTAAAACAGTAACAAATATGGAGTTGATTGGAATTGGTTAACACCCCTTTGGCAACAGCATGAGAAGTGGATATGATAAGATCGTAACCGCATAAATCAAACTGCTCGATAGCGAGAGGGAAAAAGGGCAGATAATTTCTATAATGCTTTTTAGCAAATGGCAAAGCCTGGATAAATGATGTCTCAATCTCCTTATCCTCAAAAAAAGTCCCATCTAGTTTTTCAGGATTCTTTATCAAGACATGAATTTTTGAGGGATATAAGTCATAAATAGATTCTAAAACTCGTTCCCCTCCACCAACTCCCGTTAGCCAATCGTGTACTAATGCAGTTTTCATCTAAGGCCTCGTTGTAAGCTGCGCAAATAACTTAAAGTTATGGCTGCATGAACCCAGATGTAATTTCGAAATAGTCCTTGATTGAATTGCAATACAATTAATGTACAAATAAGAGAAATCATCAGGGCAATAGCAGTCCTTCTTTCTGCAATAGTCAGTGATAAACTTCTTTGCATCACTTCTTTAAATACTAACCAATATCTATAAAAAAGGAATCCAAATGACATTAAACCAACCAAACCTAAGCTAGCTAAAATTTCAGTAAATACATTCGTTGGATCATGCTTTTCCATTTCTTTTAAAGTTGTAGCAACACCCCCATTCTCAATTACTTCGTAGAAATAAGGGCCCACCCCACCGATTCCTACTCCAAAAATAGGATTCTCTTTAAAAACTAAAAAACATTTAACGATCCCCTTCCACCGATCAATAATCGACCAATGCTTTGTAAATCCCAAATTAAAAAACTTATAAAAAGTTATAATAAATTCCTCTGGGAAAAAAAACCAAATAGCGGCCATCGATCCAAAAAAAAATGTAAGCATTTGAAGCACCCTGGTTTTTACCTTTTCTACGTAATCTCTCGTAAGGGTCATATAGCCTGCCAATAAGTACAGCACAGCAAAAATAGGATAAGAAAAAATTACACCCGTTGAAGTTGATGCAATCAAAAGAAAATTAACCAAAATAAAATACAACCAATTAATCTTCTTGTTAACTGAAAACAATTCAATTGCGTTATAAAACATAACGAATGAAGTCATATATAGAGCATAAAATGAAGGCTCGTAGCTCCATCCCTGCCCTCTAGCTAAGTTTTTAGCATATTGACTAACAAAAGGAAGTATAATTCCTGATGTCGAAAATAAAACCTGAAGAATCGTATAAGCTCCAATTGTTAAAAATGAAGCCCAATAAATTTTTAAGATACGTTCTTTATCAAAATATATAAAGAGGTTATAAGGGAGCAGAAAGTAACATATAAAGCTAAATCCAAAAACACAAAAATAACCTAATGATCTAAAGAGGTGTTCCCCAAAAAGCGCAGAACATAGCATTGAAAGCATTAAAACTTTTGTAGGAAGCAAAATCGTATTATCAAAACAAATTATCTTCTTAGCTTTAATTAAAAGTGTGAAAAGCACTATAGCAATAATGTGATTTACCCTTGGCTTAAACAAACCAACAGGGATATTAAGCAGTTCGCCTGAAAGCGTAAGAAAATATAAGAAAACAAACGTATCTACTAAGTTTATCCGAAATAAAATTCGTTTTTTTGTTAGCAGAAAATTCATTTTATATCCTTACATGAAATTACATAAAACATTAGATCCTAGCATAGTCATCTTGAACTCTAACAATATCATCTTCCCCTACATACTCACCAACCTGAACTTCAATGAGCTCTAAGGGCACTTTCCCAGGATTTTCAAGTCTATGATATTGAGATTTAGGAACAAAAACACTTTCGTTTTCATGAAGTAGAATTTCTTCTGAACCAATCGTTACCTTAGCAGTCCCCTTAACTACCACCCAATGCTCACTCCTATGGTAATGAAGCTGCAGACTAAGTCTTTGATTAGGGTGAACGCTGATTTTTTTTATCTTATATCTATGCCCTTCTTCCAAAATCGTATATGTTCCCCATGGTCTATGAGAAGTTATATGTTCAGTTGATTGCATAATTTTTTTACTGACCAACTCTTCAACCAGGTTTTTAACTTTCTGTGAATGCCCCTTCTTGCTTATTAGTAGAGCATCTTCGGTTTCAATAATGATAATATCTTCGAGTCCAAGTGTAGTTATAAGTCTTTTGCCTCCAAAAATGAGACAATTTTTAGTGTCTAAATCTACAATATTTCCCACTTTCACATTGAAATTCCCGTCTTTTTCAAGAGAATCATAGACACTATCCCAAGATCCAACATCTGACCAGCTGAGATTCATGGGTATGACTTTAACAGAGGGAGCTTTCTCTAGAATAGCATAGTCTATGGAAATATCTCTGCACTGATGAAAAGAGGTAAGAGTTTCCTTAAAATCCCCTCGAAATACTTGAAAAAGATCGTTACACTGTTTTTCTAGTTCTTTCCAAAATGTTTTTATTGTAAAAGCAAAAATCCCGCAGTTCCAGAGATACTCTCCCGATAATACATATTGCTGTGCTATTTCTAAAACCGGCTTTTCGACAAACTTTTCGACCGAAAATATTTCCGCCTTTTGATCAGGGATAAACTTTATATATCCATACCCAGTTTCTGGTGTATTTGGATGAACTCCAAAAGTAATAATATTCCCCTCTTTTGCAGACCTTTCGGATAGTGGCAATAAATTCGTAAAGCTCTTTTCAGGATTGATCAGATGGTCTGAAGAAGAAACTAATATAACCTCATCTTCCGAAGCTCCTAAATGTTCTTGAATGTACTTGATAGCTAGAGCGATAGCAGGTGCTGTATTTTTACTTTCAGGCTCTAGCAGGATGTTATATTCAAAATCAGGATCTAAATCTCTACACTGATTTTTCACCAGATGATAATAGAGCTGATTTGTAAGAATAATGATATTCTCTCTGGGATAGCTCCGAGAAAATCGCAAAATCGTCTTTTGAAGAAGAGATGTCTTTTCACCGAAATGAAGGAATTGCTTCGGAAATGAATTTCTCGAAAGAGGCCAAAGTCTCGTCCCCTTACCACCTGCTAAAATAACTACCTTCATGACAGCTCCTAATTAGATATAAATAATTATTAACTAAGCACTTCTTCAAAAACTTTCAAATGCGCTTCAAATGTTTTTTTCCACTGAAACTCCTTAACTCTACAGTACCCTTTCTGTGATAACTCCATTCTTAAGACGACATCATTTATTGCTTTTTCGAGCCCTTTATATATGCTTATAGAGCTTTGAGGATCTATATAAAGGGAGGCATCTCCACAAATCTCAGGAAGACTCGCCGCATTAGAAACAACAGTTGGACACCCACAACACATTGCTTCGAGCGGAGGGAATCCAAAACCTTCGTAAAGTGATGGTAGCACTGTTACAAGTGCATTTGAATAAAACCAACAAAGCTCTTTATTGTCTACAGAGGAGTAAAAATGAACCAGGCCTCTTAAGGTTGTGTCTTGTAGAACTCTCTCTTGTATCGGAAAATCAGCAAAATGTTTCCCTAAAATCAAAAAATGGGGAGGGGTGTCTGTGTTTTTTACTAGTAGCTTATAAGCTTCAATAAGACGATCTAGATTTTTATGAGATTTTAGATTACCTACAAATAAAATAAATTTCTCAGGAGGGTTATATTTAGCGAGAATAGCATTAGTTTCATCTAAGGAAATTTTCCCGGAATATGCCGAAAAATCAACTCCTAGAAGAATTTTTCTGATCTTATCAGAACCGATTCCAGTATACTTGCAAATTTCATTTTTAGAAAATTCTGAGTCTGTAACGACTATATCAGAATATTTGGCAGCTCTTTTTGTAACAATATTTGCATAGAGACTTTTATGAAAAGGCAGATGCTCCATATGAGCTAGGTGAAAAACATCATGAATTGTTACAATTCTTTTCTTTGCACGTACCGGTAGCAAAGGGATATTGTAGTGAGGCGACCAGAAAATATCACATTTAGGAACCTTGTAGGGAATTTCCCACTGCTCTTTTATCGAGTAGATAGGGGACTCTGCGAAAACACAGTCCCACTGTTTCACTTCTATTGCATGCTCTACTACCGACCTCGAAGTAATCACTTTTAAAGAGAAACCAGTCTCCTGATGTAACAATTTCAGAATATTTCTTAGATATGTACCGATCCCGGATGCAAGATACATTCTAGCATCTACACAAATCGTTATCATATAGCCAAAGAAACGAGAGATTTACGCTCATTAGAGTTTTTTATAGAGCCCAGTAGATTCTGTAGATCTGAGTTCACCATTAAAGTTACTAACTCTTCTACAGGGGTAGAAGCGGACCAACCGAACTCTCTTTTAGCTTTAGATGGATCCCCAATAAGAAGCTCAACTTCGGAAGGTCTAAAGAACTCAGGGGAAACTTCTACTAAAATATCACCTGTATGTTTATCAAAGCCTTTTTCCTCAGTCCCTTCCCCGCTCCAGATAATCTCTCTATCGATTTCCTTAAAGGAAAGCTCAACAAATTTTCTCACGGTATTCGTAACGCCGGTAGCTAAAACATAGTCTTGTGGCGTTTCCTGCTGAAGCATAAGCCACATCCCTTCAACAAAGTCTTTTGCATAGCCCCAGTCTCTTTTTGCATCTAAATTACCTAGATATATCTTATCTTGAAGGCCATGCTTTATTCTTGCCACGCCCATTGTAATTTTTCGAGAAACAAAGTTCTCACCTCTTCTGGGGCTTTCATGATTGAATAAAATACCATTACATGCGTAAAGATTATAAGCCTCTCTATAATTTACGACAGCCCAATATCCATAAATTTTAGCAACACCATAAGGAGAACGAGGATAAAAAGGAGTGTTTTCATTTTGAGGGATTTCTTTCACTTTTCCATAAAGCTCAGAGGTTGATGCTTGATAAAATTTTATACTCGGATTGTATTCCTTAATAGCTTCTAGCAACCTGAGCACTCCTAATGCATCTACATTTGCCGTATATTCCGGAACAAGAAAAGAACTCTGAACATGGCTCATTGCAGCTAAATTATAAACCTCTGATGGATTAGCGAATTCTAAGGCTCTTC
>JAPLSW010000050.1:80589-82955 GCA_026398435.1 Chlamydiota bacterium
AGATGTAAAATCCTTGACAAGTTGGTTGTAGATGATCTTCTTACAAGCCCTACAACTTTATATCCTTTTTCAAGCAAAAACTCCGCTAGATAAGAGCCATCTTGTCCCGTTACACCTGTTACTAATGCTGTTCTCATAGACACCTCAAATAAGAAAATTAACCTTAAAATTATTTAAGAACCCATTTTACCCTCTAATGGTTATATGTCCAGGGCTTTTTCATAACGATTTTCATAAGCTTGTTTTTAACATTTAAAAACCGAGTAGGTGGGGACGTGGTGTTGCGCCCTAAAAAACCGGACCACCTAGGATACCAGTTTTAAGTTATTCAGGAACTCTCTAGGGCGCAAGGCCTCGACCTCTCACAGAACGGTAAGCACGGATCCCGCATACGTCTCTTTGCGCTAACTTCACCCAAACATCTTGACAAAACCAATGTTCAGTTTCTTGTCTGACACAATTATTAACAGCATTGTGTATTAATGACTCACAAGAAGTGTTGCTAAATGTGTTTTATGATCAAAGGAAAATTTACAAAAAAATAAAAGGACACCCTGGTTTGTACTTATATTCTAGACTAGAGAGTGAGTATAGATATGCATCTAAAAAACCCGTAGTTTTTCTAAGGAGCACCTCAGAGCGCTTAACTTAAGGAAGGTTTTACATCTAGATTAAAGCTGATTTTTCATCACAACTTCTTTTCAAGAACAACATAATGGTTCTGAGAAAACGCTTTAAAAATGACGCTTAAAAGCTTCTCCAAAGAGTTGAAAAGCTTGTTAAGTACTATATTATTACTAATTCCTGAGGGATCTTTGCGAGAAAAATTGCGCGGGAACAAATTATATAATTCGTTCTCTACAATACGCAACCCTGCGGCATTCGCTAACATTTCGAGATCTTTCATTGTGTATCTATAAAGGTGAAAATGCTTTCGAAAAAGTCCGATTTTGATTCCTATTCTTGTTATCGCTTCAATCCATGAAATTTTATTAGGAAGATGAAAAATAAAAATCTTCCCTTCAGGCTTTAGTATGCGATACATCTCTTTCAGGGAACCGAGCTCATCACCTTGGAATTCTCTTACATGCTCTAATACACCTATAGAAAAAACAGCATCCAGAGAATTGCTTTCATATGGAATAAGAACAGGCTCTAGATCTACAGAGCGTGTAAATTGAAACCTATTTTTAAATTTTTTCTCAAAGTAACCAGCGATATCGCCAAGCTCACCAAATGAATAAGCTGAAACAAAGCAGCCTTGATTTAGTAAAAAGAATGAGAAATGTCCATCACCACATCCCCAATCAAGAACTTGAGGGTTCCTTGGCATTTTTGTTAAATATTTTGCCACTAATTTACATGGGATTAAATATTGATTTGCAATGATGCCATTGGTCCATTGTCCGCAGTATTTTTTTATTTCATGTGTGTATGATATTAAGAGGTTCTCATCAAAAGTTAACACGTTTTTCTCCTAGATGGAAATATGTTATAGAGATTTAAAATATAAAAAAACCATCATATAGATATCACCTAAAAAATGCATCTAATTTTTTTGACTATGTAACGCCAAAGTTGTAGTATCACCACCTCACCAAAGTTAAAATGTCACCCCTGGGCAGAAAAAGGGGGCAACTTTGGAGACCATGATGAGCGTGAAAGAGACCGATCGATTGAGCATAATGCGGCAAATAGACAGTAAAGTTTTGAATATGCAGAGAGCTAGCGAAGCACTAGGAGTGTCATTAAGACAGGCCAAAAGGATTAGAAAAAGATACCTGTAGAAAGGGGCTGAAGGACTTGTTTCCAGCCTCAATTCCCGAAAATTTTGTAGCTAGGTCTGTTTTAATCCACTAAATAAAAGCATGTTGCGTTGATTATTTGCTTGGTTTTTTTCTTTTTCATAGCTACAATTGTAGCTATGAAAAAGAAGGGTCATCTTATGGCATGTCGAGTCAACCACGTAAATAAAGCTACTGGCGTTACCTACGTCTACGAATCCATTTCATACTGGGATAAGGATAAAAAGCAGTCACGTAATAAGCAGGTCTGCATAGGAAAGCTTGATCCCGTAAGTAGAGAGTTTATCCCCTCTAAACGCCTAAAGCCTCAGCAGGCAGCTGTTAGAGACCCTGTTGTTACAGCGTCTACTGCGATTATTGGACCTTCTATTATTCTAGACACTCTTACAGAACGATTAGGTCTTGAAAAGCTTCTAAAGGCCAGCTTTCCAAAGATCTATAAACAGATTTTAACAATGGCGTACTACCTCGCTTCCCATGGAGGACCTTTAAGCCATTGCGTAAGCTGGTGCAGAAGTCACGAACACCCCTTTGAGACTCCGCTGACCAGTCAATGCATCA
>JAPLSW010000055.1 GCA_026398435.1 Chlamydiota bacterium
GTCTTGGAAAACAGGTAATGAATCTGTTGGATGAAATTGTGATCAGAGTGTCTTTCTAAATTTCTTCATAGAGCAAGAAGAATAATGTTTTTTTGAATCTTTATTCTTCGAGGGAAGCTCTACTCACCCACAAGTGCAGCTCTGCATAGGTAGAGCGTTAAATTCCTAGCTTTTAATTTCGAAGAAACATAAAATTCACCTTCCTTTAATTCAACTCAAAACTCAAATATGTTTCTACCAGAAAAAATACGTAATATAGCGATTATCGCCCACATCGACCATGGCAAAACGACCATGCTCGATAGCCTTCTTAAGCAATCCAATAACTTCCGCGACAATGAAAAGATCCCTGTCTGCGTCATGGATAGTTATGACCAAGAAAAAGAGCGTGGAATCACGATCTTTGCTAAGCACACTAGTATCTTCTTTGAAGACTATAAGATCAATATTATCGATACCCCTGGTCACTCCGACTTCTCAGGGGAAGTTGAACGAGTTCTTGGACTTGTTAACTGCGTTCTACTTCTTGTAGATGCTCAGGAAGGTCCTATGCCTCAAACACGATATGTTCTATCTCAAGCTCTTAAAATGGGACTAAAACCGATCGTTGTTCTTAACAAGATCGATAGACCTCATGCTGATCCTGATAGAGCTCTAAACCTTACTTTTGATCTGTTTGTAGAACTCGGGGCCACTGATGAGCAACTAGACTTTACCATTTGCTACGCATCTGGTCTTTCTGGCTTTGCTACAAAAGAACTTAAAGATCCAAGAGTAGATATGAGACCTCTCTTTGAACTTATCGTTGAGAAGGTTCCTGCGCCTCCTGGAAATGTCGATCTTCCTTTTCTTATGCAAGCTACAACGCTTACCTATGACGACTTCGTAGGAAGACAGGCCTGTGGAAGAATTTTAGAAGGTAAAATAAGCAAAGGTCAAAACATAACCCGTGTAGATAAAGATGGGCACCCTTCTCAGCATAAAGTTGTCCGTATTGAAGGATACCACGGCCTGAAAAAAGTCGAACTGGAAATAGCCGGAGTCGGTGACATTGTCAACATCTCAGGTATTCCAGAAATTCTTATTGGCGATACTCTTTGTGATCCAACTAAAATTGTACAGCTTCCCCCTATATTTCTAGCAGAACCGACTCTCTCTATTGAGATGTCTGTTAACAATGGACCGTTAGTTGGAAGAGATGGCAAAAACATCACAATGAATAAAATTCGTGATAGGCTGATGCAAGAGAAAAGAGCTAATATTTCCTTAAAAATCGAAGAATCTGATAATCGCGATGATTCACTCCGTATTTGCGGTAGAGGAGAACTTCACCTTGCAGTTCTTATCGAAGCTATGCGCCGTGAAGGATACGAGTTTGTTATCTCTAAGCCTCAGGTTATCATTAAAAAGGTAGATGGAGTTGATCATGAGCCGATGGAAGTGGCTCACGTTGAAATCCCTCAGGACTACTCAGGTCCAGTTATTGAAGAACTTTCTCGCAGAAAAGGGGAAATGAGGGCTCTTAATACTAATGAGCACAACATTACAGCCATTGAATTCCTTATCCCAACACGTGGTCTTATGGGATACAAGAACGAATTCATGACAGTAACACGTGGTCTTGGAATTATAACTTCTATTTTTGAATCCTATGCTCCATGGAAAGGTGCAATCCCAGGAAGAACTAAAGGAGCTCTTATCTCCAATGGTCCTGGAAAAGTAACCGGCTATGCTTGCTTTAGCATCCAAGAAAGAGGAACGCTCTTTGTCGGAGCTGGCGAAGAAGTTTATGAAGGTATGGTTGTAGGGGAAAATAGCCGTGACAATGACTTAGTTGTAAACGTAATACGTGGTAAGCAGCTAACTAACGTCCGTGCATCTGGAACTGATGAAAACATCGTTCTGACACCTCCTAGGACCTTTACTCTCGAGCAAGCGATTGACTTTATCCAAGATGATGAACTTGTGGAAGTAACTCCCCACTTCATTCGTCTGAGAAAAAGAAATCTTGCAGAGAGTGACCGTAAGCGTAAAGGCTAATAGCCTTAAGCTTTAGTCTTAAAAAAAGCCGGAGTTCCTTAAACGGACTCCGGCTTTTTTTTTACCTATTCAAACCGCCTTAGCGAGAACTACCCTCTTTAACGTAAATCCCTTCGGCTACATAATCCTTCCTGTCTAAACGCGCATATTTCTTAAAAGCATCTGCATCTACTGTAATTTCCCATCCATGATAAGGATCACGCACTCTGACAGTAGAAAGATCATCAGACACCTCATCAACGACAATAACATGCCCTCCACTCGGAAATCCCATACTACAAATGAGAGAACCGCAGCTTTCCAAACGAGATTTTAATTCCACTAAATTACTATAGGAAGTGGTAGCTGGTGTAAGTCCAGCATCTTTAAGATCCCGAAACATCACCTCTTGATTGCCTAAATTGCGATTGCTAAGCTCTCTAATATTTGGGGCTCTATCATTATCCAAAATTAACATAGCAGTTACTGCTGCAGTACATCCTCTGGTAGCTTGTTGTTGAATAATAGCTTTTCCACGCTTTGTAAAATCAGCAACAACGTCAGAGCCTCCTACGCTCTGATGACGAACTACCCCATGAATCGCCCTAATTTCATCATCTTTAAATATAGAAGTTTTTCCATGCGCACTAACTACGCCTCCATCCCTATATACAATTGTATCCGTGTAAGATATAGGAGGATATCTTCTTGAAATTTCAGCGCCCCACCCCCTGACAGGAGCTTGATAAACAGGAGCGACTCCAATAGCCCTTCTTGCTGCAGAGGCCGCGGGAATATGCGGAGCCCCAGGTGTTGATGCTACAGGGTGAATTGCTCTAGCTATATGAGGGGTAGATTCAACACTTGGCGAGACTAATTCGGTAATTCTCTGAGTAAAGGCATCTTGAATTGAGCCGGCTATAGCTACCGCCTCAGAGATTTTTTCCAGGGATGGCCCCATCCTACCTCTTTCCGATTCTAGAAGCGCCCCTCCTATTTGCACATACTTACCTGCCTCCTCCTGCATTGCAAACAAAAATTCAATATCTCCTTTTCCCATGCCTTTTTCGAATTGCCCACTCAAAAAATGCACTTGTTCTAAGAAGCCTGATATTTGAGTGCTTAATGCATACGCCATAAATAAATCCTTCACCTTTGACTAGATTAAATTAAATGATTTTATTGCCAAAAATATAAATTAATTAAATTAAAATTATTTCGCAAAACACTACTATTTCTATAAAAATTCACTTCAACTTATTCATATTGCCTTAGAATGAATAATTTTAATAAATTTCAAGAGAGACTGTTACAAGCCCCAATACCCGATCGGCTCTATCAGCCAAAGCAACAACCAATGGTACTACAATCAGGCTCTAACTAAACAAGGAGGAGGCGATTGCATTAAATGGAGATAGCTTGCTTTAAATTCTTCTAAATTATGAGTTAAAGCTATGCAATCAGGTTCTATTTTACCAAATCCACCAGGTTGCACTCCATGATACTTGAGTATTGCTCCAATCATCATTTTTGCAATGGCGGCAGAGCCTCTATGATAGGGCATTGTATGAGCAAGCCACCAGTGAAGCTCTCCCACTTTTTCCATTAGTATTTTTAGACCATTCTCATCTATAGGATGAGGAAAGGAAACTACACTATCAAAAAGAAGCTTAGCTTGCGCTAACCCCCGCTCTATATTTTCAGGAACCGTATGGTTCCAACCAACGGTACGCGCCCCCTGTAGATCAGGATCTTTAAGATTATTAGGATCTAATTGTATGGTTGTTAATGTTAAAGGGTCTGCGGATCCATCAGGAGTGATACCCATGGTATATATAACCTGAACCACACCATCTCGACTTCTTATTAATTCTTTTTCCCATCCAGTTTTCTCACCTTGAAGAAACAGATCTAAATATTTCTGATAGCCACCAAAGGGGGTATAAGCAATGTCCTCATATTCACATCGGAGTACTCCAAAATCCCCTCGTTCATCTTTAGGTGCCATCTGATTACGTTCATATGCAATAAAATCAAGACACTCTCTAAAACCCTTGCTGTCTTGAATTAGCCCTAATGCCGAATTTACCGTTTGATCAAATCTACGTTCATATTCATTTTGATCTGTGTTGAAACGTGGAGCAAGTTCCGGGGCAGCAGATGCTAGCCCTGCGGGCCGGGATATTTCAGCTGGCTTAGCTGTTATTTTTCCATCGATAAGCCTTAAAATTTCTCCCATTCGTTTTATTTCTGAAATGCTAGTTTCTGGGGGATTGAAGGGTAGATCTACTCCCATTAAACGATTAAAACCTTCTATTTTTTCTCTATCAGTTTCCAGTTCAAGGATGAAGGGAATTGTATAATGAGCTAAGGTATTTAAATTTCGATTCTCCATATTTAAAACTGTCAGTGCTAAATCAATTTCTCTAGGCGTAAGTTTTAAAAATTCTGGAATGCCCTCTTCCCAATGCCCGTTATTTCCAAAGTAAGTCAGAAAGCTAGATAAGTTATCCATGCTGAGTGCTTTAGGCCCTAATAAAGCAAGAGATAGCTTCATGAATTCATTGAATTCTCCCTGCAAAGATGATGTAGAAATCAGTCCAGCATCTCCAGTCCTTACTATAGGTAACATAACGCCTACAGTCCCTGCGGGAGTAATTGGACCTATAGCCCTACTTGCAACAGCTGCTACGGGAGTAACTGTCGAAGCGACAGCTACGGGGCTAATTGCTCTAGCTAAAGGAGAAGCAACCTCACCTGGTAGGAAGGCTAATTCAGAAATTTTCTGATTGAGATACACGTGAATTGATTGGGCTGTAGCAAGAGCTACGGAGATCTCATGCACTAGTGGGCTGCCTCTTTCTGATATAAGAAGGGCTTCGCCTATTTGCACATACTTACCAGCCTCGTCTTGCTTGTTTAGCAAATTTGCAAGATTAGTTGTCTCTTGTAGAGACAAACCACTTACACCCTCTAAAAATCCCATAACTTGAGGGCTTAATATAGAAACCATAAAACAACCTCATTTTTATAATAATTATTAAATTTATAAATACTATTTTATATAAAAATTACTTAAAATTCAAATATTATTTAATAATGAATCGTTTACAATAGAAACATTAAAATTAAAGACTTATCATTATGATCCTCAGTGAACTAAGACATTCAGATGCGCTTTTAACGCTGAAAGAGAAAATTAAAAAGAAGTCGTAAACAAATGAAATTCAGGACATTATAATTAGAACGAAACGCGCTCGATGTTCTACTTTTTTTGTGAAGAAACTCAAATAATTACTTAACATTTATCAAGGAAAATGTTAGAATGCTCGTCTTTAAATCATTTAAGATGAGTTATTTATGATCGCTAACGCTCTAGGTTTTATAAAATCATATACCGATTTATTAAATGAATCCCTAAAGGGTGTTGGTGGAAGCCTAACCAAGTCTCAAAAGGCCTGGTTGGCCTTTTGCCTAACTGCTATGATTTTTACAAACAGCATCAATTGGAAGGCTTGGGAGCGCTGGAGTGGAGGAAGATATTCAGATTCTGCTCTATCAAAAATGCTCAGAAAGGCCCTAATCCCTTGGGATCGTTTGCTTTTAGCAAGCACAAGGCTAATCATTTCTCGCTATGGAGTAAAAGAAGGAGTTCTGGTCATTAAGGACAAAAAATATGATGGTTATTTCAATGGGCAAAACCTGATATTTCTTCTACTCGTTACGGATAAGATTACTTTTCCAGTCGGATTTTCATTTTATCAACCAGATCCCGTATTGAAGGAATGGAAAGATAAGAACCAAGAATTAAAGAAGCTAAACGTAAGTAAAAAAGAGCGTCCAGAGCAACCTGTAAAAAATGCAAAATATCCGTCTAAGCTAGAAATAGCACTTGATTTATTGAGAGTTTTTTTTCAAAATCATCCCTCGTTGAAGATAAAATGCATCTTAGCCGATGCGTTTTATGGTTCTGCTAATTTTGTAAAAACAGCCTCTGAAATGCATGGTGGAGTGCAAGTCATATCACAAATTCGGTCTAATCAACTCATCCGTAATAAGAGAGGGTTATTAGCCTGAATTCCGGCTTACTTTGTAACTAGGTCTTGCTTGGAAGCTCTATCTTCAGATCCTTTAGAATTTCACGCTGTGTTTTTGTCACCTCTGTGAGTATGTGACCATACTTACCAGAATATTTTACTTTTGTTAGAGTTTCCATTTCTTCCAGGACCTCGCGAACCGCATAGCGCTCGATGAGGGTGGACTTTCTCATCTCTTTACGTAGTGCGCTCATGTAAATGAGCGCAATGAATTGGACAAAAAGTTTGCCATCAACGGTAGCGGAGCTGTGCATACGTAGGCGTTTCATATCCAGCTGATTTTTCAGGTCATC